>CAYFYD010000221.1:0-6934 GCA_964347195.1 uncultured Ectothiorhodospiraceae bacterium | reverse complement strand
ACAGGCCGGGCGCGCCATCCGTGGCTCGCCCGCTCGCCGGGGCGAAGCGCCCCCGGCGCTTCGCCTGTGCACCGCGAGCCCGCACCCGTCTCTCACCCGCTTTCCAAGGCGTCTCGGCGCCCGCAGCTCACGGAGCTCGGTGAGATCCGCGGTCCGGCCTCGCTCCGGTGCGCAGCGCTTGCCGGCGGGATCCGTCGACCGAGTCCCTGTTTCGATGCCCGGAGGCCCCGGTGCCGGTAATCGACCGGGCCCTCGTGAGCGTCTCCGACAAGACGGGGGTGGTCGAGTTCGTCCGGTCGCTCTCGGGGATGGGCGTCGAGATCCTGTCCACCGGCGGCACCGCGGGCACGCTGCGCGCAAGCGGCATCCCGGTCCGCGACGTGTCCGAATACACCGGCTTTCCCGAGATCATGGGGGGCCGGGTGAAGACCCTCCACCCGAAGGTCCACGGCGCCCTGCTCGCCCGGCCCGGCGTCGATGAGGGGGTGATGGTCGAGCACGGTATCGAGCCCATCGGCTTGGTCGTGGTGAACCTCTATCCCTTCGAGCGCAGGGTCGCCGATCCGCGATGCGACCTCGCCGCGGCGACCGAGAGCATCGACATCGGCGGTCCCGCGATGCTGCGCGCCGCGGCAAAGAACCACGCCGAAGTCGCGGCGGTAGTGGACAGCGCCGACTACGACTCGATTCTCGAGGAGCTCGGTCGGGAAGGCCGGCGGCTCGGCCCCGACACCCTTCGCCGGCTCGCCGCCAAGGCCTTCGAGCACACCGCGCACTACGACCGTGCCATCGCCGGGTACCTCGGCGGCATTGCCCGTGGTGGGGAGCGCGCTCTCTTCCCCCGCGTCTGGGGCCGGTCCTGGCGCCTGCTCCGCGAGATGCGCTACGGCGAGAACCCCCACCAGCGCGCCGCCTTCTACGCGGATCCGGAGGCCCTGGAAGCCTGCGTCGCGAGCGCCGAGCAGCTCCAGGGCAAGGCGATGTCCTACAACAACGTCGCCGACGCCGACGCCGCGCTCGAGTGCGTGCGCACCTTCGCTCCGCCCGCCTGCGTTGTCGTGAAGCACGCCAACCCCTGCGGGGTGGCCCTCGGCGTGGACTGCGGCGCTGCCTACGAGCGCGCTTTCTCCACCGACCCGGCGGCCGCGTTCGGGGGCATCGTCGCCTTCAATCGTCCTCTCGATGCGGACACCGCGAGAGCCATCCTCGAGCGGCAATTCGTCGAAGTGGTGGTGGCCCCCTCCTTCGAGGCGGGGGCGCTGGCGGCAATGGCTCGCAAGCCCGAGGTGCGAGTCCTCGCCTGCGGCGAGCTCGGCGGGGCGCGACCGCAGGGCTTCGACCTCGAGCGCGTCAACGGCGGCCTGCTGGTGCAGGACCGCGACCTCGGCGAGATCGGTGAAGGGGATCTGGAGGTCGTGACGAAACGGGCTCCGACCGTGGCGGAACGCTCGGATCTGCTCTTCGCGTGGAAGGTGGCGAAGCACGTCAAGTCCAACGCCATCGTGTACTGCCGGGACGGCATGACCATCGGGATCGGTGCCGGGCAGATGAGCCGCGTGTACTCGGCGCGCATCGCCGCGATCAAGGCCGCCGAGGAGGGCTTCGAGCTCTCGGGGTCGGTGCTCGCGTCGGACGCCTTCTTCCCCTTCCGGGACAGCGTGGACACCGCCGCCGCCGCCGGCGTCACCGCCCTCGTCCAGCCCGGCGGGTCGAAGCGCGACCGCGAGGTGGTCGCCGCCGCCGACGAGCATGGATTGGCGATGGTGTTCACCGGCATGCGGCACTTCCGGCACTGAGGATCCCCACCGGCTGAACGACTTCGACTCCCTCACCAAGGCACTTCGAGCCGCGACCCGGCTGGTTCGTCCGGGTCGAGGGCGACAGCCTCGACAGAGCAGGCTTCCACACCTGCGTCCGGCAAGAAGATGCGAAGGCCCAGGGCTGTGGCCGAGCTCAGGCAGGTGCTCGGGGTCGTCCGTCTGCTCGACACGCTTCGAAGCAAGGGCTGGGTCTGGCTCTCGCCCTTGGTGGGCTCGATCAGGGTGGCGCGGTCGAGGGTGCCGGTGCTTCGCCTCTCGGACTCAACGCGCCCCCGCGCCGCAGATCGATGCCACCCGTTCCATCCGCGCGCGCAGGCGCGAGAGGCCCGGGTCGGGCTCCTTGATGGGGGTGTCGATGACCAGGTGGTCGACGCCGAGCTCGAGGTGGCGCGCGTGGGTCTCTTCGTCGATCTCGTAGGTGTCGCCGGGGCGCACGACGAGGGACAGCGATTCCGGGTCCCGTCCCGCCCTCTCGCAGTGGGCGCGCAGGCGGGAGAGCCCCCGCCCGAGCGCTTCGAGGGGGATCTGGGTGGGATGCCACCCGTCGCCGTGGCGCGCCACGCGGCGAAGCGCCGCATCGGAGTGTCCGCCCCACACCACGGGGATGCGCGCCTGAGCGGGCCGGGGATACATGCGGGCCGGCGCCGCGCTGCGGTAGTGGCGGCCTTCGAACTCGACCGACTCGCCGCTCCAGTAGCGGCGCATCAGCGCCACCATCTCTTCCGCGCGGGCGCCGCGCCCGGAGAAGGGCGCGCCGATGATGTCGAACTCCTCCTCCATCCAGCCCGCCCCCACCCCGAGGACGACGCGTCCGCCGCTCAGGTAGTCGAGGCTCGCCACCTGCTTGGCGAGGAGCACCGGGTTGCGGATCGGCAGCACCAGCACCGAGGTGCCGAGCTCGAGTCCCGGGGCCGCCGCGCCGGCCCACGCCAGGCTCAGGAGAGGGTCCAGCCAGGGGGTGTCCGGCGGATAGTCCCAGCGGCCGTGACTGCGGTAGGGGTAGACGGCATCGACCCGCTCGGCGAGCACGACGTGATCGGTGAGCCACAGCGAGTGGAAGCCGAGCTCGGCCGCGAGCTTCGCGGTCGCCACGATGCTGTCCGCGCCGGTGTTCGGACCCGCGCTCGGCAGGATGACGCCCAGCTTCATGGTCGCAGGGTTCCCGAACCTGTCTCGAGACCGGATTTCATGCCGTCCGCGGGACCGGTCGGCTTCCCGTGATTCATCTTTACAGATCCATGCCGGCCCGGAATGCGCTCTGGCAGGTCCACTACCGCGACAGACCACCATCGCAGCGGCCCGAGTTGTAAAGCGGGATGACCGGTCCCCCGTCCGCGTCGTGAGATGGATATTGAATACATTGAAGAATCAACGAGTTGCCATGATGTCGAGGTGACTCTTGGCCCCGCGGGACGACTTCGAGACGGGTGCCTCGTCAGCCTCTCAGGATCTTGGCGACGAAGTCCCGCGTCCGCGCCGCACCCGGGCGGTCGAAGATGTCCTCGGGCGTCCCGGTCTCCACGATGCGGCCCGCGTCCATCATCGCGACCCGGGTCGACACCTCGCGCACGAAGCCCATCTCGTGGGAGACCACGACCATCGTCATGCCCTCCCCCGCGAGCACCCGGATCGCGTCGAGCACCTCGTTGACCAGCTCCGGGTCGAGGGCGGAGGTCACTTCGTCGAGCAGGAGGATCTCGGGCTTGAGCGCGAGGGCCCGGGCGATGGCGACGCGCTGTTGCTGCCCCCCCGAGAGCTCGTCCGGGTAGGCGTCACGCTTGTCGGCGAGCCCGACCTTCTCGAGGAGCGCTTCGGCTTCGGCCCGCACCGCCGCCGCGTCGCGTTTCTTGATCTTGATGGGCGCGATGGTGACGTTGCGCATCACGCTCATGTTCTGGAACAGGTTGTACTGCTGGAACACGATGGCGCAGCGCCCGCGCAGCGCGCGCAGGCTGCGCCGGTCGGCAAAGTCCACCGGCCTTCCGTCCACCTCCAGCCGGCCCGAATCGGGGGGCAGCAGCCCGACGAGCACCCGCAGCAGCGTGCTCTTGCCCGACCCCGAAGGGCCGATCAGGCTCAGCACTTCGCCGCGCTCGACCCCGAGCTCGATGCCGGAGAGCACGGGGGTCTCCTTCTCGTAGGAGGCGCTCAGGTCAACGATTTCGAGATGAGGCAAGGCGGCGCTCCAGATGCTGGCCGAGGCGGGTGAGGGGATAGGAGAGGATGAAGTAGAGCACGAGGCAGGTGCCGAAGGTGAGGAAGGGCGAGTAGCCGCGGTCGTTGAAGATCTTGGAGACCTTCGTCAGCTCGAGCACGCCCATCTGGGAGGCGAGCGCGGTGTCCTTGATGAACATCACGAAGTAGGCGAAGGCCGGCGGCAGGATGACCTTCCAGGCCTGCGGCAGGATCACGTAGCGCAGGGTCGCGGCGCGACCGAAGTTCATCGCCTCCGCCGCGTCCCACTGGTTGCGGTGGATCGCCTCGAAGCCCGCCCGGATGATCTCGGAGATGTACGCGGTCGAGATGACGCAGATCCCGATCACGGCGACGCCGAAGAACGAGACCCGGACCCCGAAGCCCTCGGTGGTGAACAGGACGATGAAGAGAATGACGAGGAAGGGGATGCGCCGGAAGATCTCCACGTAGCCGACGATGAGGACGCGGAGCGGGGCCAGGAGACGCCCGCGGGACTGGCGTCCGTAGACCAGGGCGAAGCCGAGCACGCTGCCGAGCCCGCACCCGATCAGGGTGAGCGCGAGGGTCACGCCCATCGCCTGGAGGAAGAAGATGGTGTTGTACCAGGTGAAGAAGCGGGGGATCTCGTCGACGATGCGATCGATCATCAGAGGATCCTCGCCTTCACCCGGAACGCGTGGCGTCCGATGAGCGCGAGCAGGGCGCTCGCGACCACCGTCAGCATCACGTAGATGCCGGCGGTGTAGGTGAACACCTCGATGGTCCGGAAGGTGCTCGAAGAGACATTGATCGCCCGGCCGGTGAGCTCCTCCACCGCGAATATGCCGGCCATCGAGCTGCCGAGCACGATCCAGATGTAGAAGTTCGACAGCGGGGCGTAGAGGGTCTTCGCGATGTGCGGGGCGATGACGTAGCGCACCGTCTGCCACAACGACATGCCGAGCGTCTCCGCCGCCTCGAGCTCCTCGCGGCGCACGGACTGGAAGCCGGCGCGCTGGATCTCGGTAAGGTAGGCGCCGCAGTTCAGCGTGAGCCCGAGGAGCACCGAGTTGAAGGGGGAGAGCACGATGCCGAGATCGGGCAGGCCGTAGAAGATCACGTAGATCTGCACGAGCGCCGGCGTGTTGGTGAAGAACACCACGTAGACGTCGATCGCCCGGTACAGGACCCGGCCGCCGAAGGTCTTGCCCATCGCTCCGAGCAGGCCGATCACCGCGCCGGCCCAGAAGGCGAGGAAGGCGAGCAGCAGGCTCAGCCAGGCCCCGCCGATGAGGTAGGGGAGGTGTTTGGCGACGACGCCGAACTGAAATGTGTATTCCACTCGACGCGCTGGACCCCGGAGGAGCGAGGCGAAACCGACCGGGCGCCGCGTCCGGAGCGGGTCCGGACGCGGCGCTCGGGTTCCGGCGCGCTCAGAAGAAGGGGGTCGGCTCGACTTCCACGAGCATCGGGGCGCCGTAGGCGGCTTCCCAGAGCGCGTTGATCGTGCCGCCGCTGTGCAGCTCGTAGAGGAGGATGTTGAGGAACTGGCGCAGACTGTGGTTGTTCTTCTGCACCCCGATCCCGCAGTAGGCGACGAAGATCTTGTCGGGCAGCACTTTCCAGTTGACGTCGGGGTAGTTGGCGGTGTGCGCCATGAAGAAGTCGATGTTCTCCACGATGGCGTCGCCGCGTCCCTGGGCCACCGCGCGCACCGTGTCGGCGATGCTGTCCACCAGGATCATGTTGGCGTTCGGCAGGTTGTCCTTGTTCCAGTCCACCGGCCAGGTGGCGCGGATGTTGACGACGGTGTAGTCCGACGAGTCGAGGTCCTGCCACTTCTCCGCCATCACCTTGTCGGTGGTGAGCACTGCCATCACCTCGGTGTGCAGGGGCACCGTGTAGTCGATGAGCATGGCCCTCGAAGTGGTGCGGGTCAGGGCGCCGAGCGAGAGGTCGATGCGTTCGGAGACGAGGAAGGGCACGCGCTGGGGGGTCTCGGTCGGCACGTACTCCGCTTCCACCCCGAGCCGCTCGGCGATGATGTTTCCGACCTCGATGTCGAAGCCCTCGAGCTCGTTGGTCTCGCCGTAGGCGCTCATGGGCGGGAAGTTGGGGTTGACCCCGATTCTGATCACACCGGACTTGACGATGTCGTCGAGAGAGCGGGCTTCCCCCGCCGGGGCGAAGAGCAGAACGAGCGCGAGAGTCGAAGCGAGTGCTTGGAGCATGCGTTTGATCATTGGGAATCCCCCATGTTGGATAGGTCGGAAACTTGCCGTCGGTCGAGAGCGCCAAGCTATCATGGTGTCGGGCTCTCCACCGCTGCCGCCCGCATGCTACCCGGGGCGTCGCGGGCGTCAACCGCGGGCGCGGGCGGGCGAGACGCGGCGCAGAGCCCGCATCCACCCTCCGAGGGAGCGAGAATGCCATGCTGATCCGGCTCGACGACCTGCCCGACATCGAACGTCCCGACAACGACCTCGTCATGAAGCACGTGGTCGAGCGCGACCGGCACAGCCGCGACCTCAGCGTGACCTGGGTGCGGATCGACGGCCGGCACCGGCGCCTCGCGAGCACGAGCGGCGATCGCGTGTACTACGTGATCGACGGCGAAGGGCGATTCCAGGTCGGCGACGATGCGCCCTGGGTGACGGCGAGCGCCGGTGATGTCGTGTTCATCCCCCGGGACCTTCCCTACGAGCTCGAGGGGAGGCTCAGCTACCTCGTCATCAACGGGCCGGCCTTCGGCCCGGGCTCCGACCGCTACGTGGAAGCCTGATCCGGCGGAGTAGTGTATCGTTCGCGGCCAGGAGTCGGGCGTGGCAACGACCGCGATCGACACGCTGCGCTTTGCGCGCAAACTCGAGGAAGCCGGCCTTCCGGACAGGACCATTCAGAAGTCGAGTTGCGGGGTTCGAAGTACTGGAATCAGGCGA
>CAYFYD010000220.1:0-6950 GCA_964347195.1 uncultured Ectothiorhodospiraceae bacterium | reverse complement strand
AACCGGACAATCGATGTGCTACAACACCGGACAGACTATTTGCTCCTGACAGGGGAATCAGGATCGATTTTATGGCACGAGACACCCGACCCGAATCGGTCGCGGCAACTTCTCCTCGAACGCGTCGAATGTGGCACCGCAGGGGTCGAGGCCGAGGAGGCGATCTCTGATCGTGCTTCCAGGGCAGATCACCACGATTCGGTCGACGTTCTTCGCGAGGGCATCGGCGTCCGCAGTAGGAGATCAGGTAGAGAAATGCGGGTCGAGACACGGGCTCAGCGCTTCCCGCCCCCTCGCCGCCAGCCGCTAATCGTGGTCTGGCGTGCCCGCGCCACCGTGAGGGCACCCGCCGGCGCGTCCCGGGAAAGCGTGGAGCCGGCTCCGATCGTGGCGCCCTCCCCCACCTCTA
Organism: uncultured Ectothiorhodospiraceae bacterium; assembly: GCA_964347195.1. Classification (GTDB taxonomy): domain Bacteria; phylum Pseudomonadota; class Gammaproteobacteria; order HK1; family HK1; genus JAJEAD01. The sequence continues at coordinate 6,541 of CAYFYD010000220.1, read as the reverse complement.
TCGGCGCGACCAGCTCGACGCCGGAGCCGACGAAAGCGCGGTCGCCGATCACCGTGCGGTGCTTGGCCGCGCCGTCGTAGTTGCAGGTGATGGTGCCGGCGCCGATGTTGACCTCCCGGCCAAGCTCGGTGTCGCCGAGATAGCTGAGGTGGTACGCCTTGGAGCCCGCGCCGAGACGCGCCGCCTTCACCTCGACGAAGTTGCCGATCCGCACCCTCTCGGCGAGCCGCACCCCGCCGCGCAGCCTCGCGAAGGGCCCGATGCGGCAGTCCTCGCCGACCTGCGCTTCCTCGATGTGGCAGTGGCCGAGCACTTCGCTTCGCGCGCCCAGCTCCGAGGACACGATGCGGGTACAGGGACCGATGCGCACCCCGTCGCCGAGGACCACGTCGCCTTCCAGGATCACGTCGATGTCGATGCGCACGTCGCGCCCGGTCTGCACCCGGCCCCGGACCTCGACCCGAGCCGGGTCCAGCAGGGTCGCCCCGCCACGCATGAGCCCCTCGGCGAGCCGCACCTGGAGCAGGCGTTCGAGGCGGGCGAGCTGGACGCGATCGTTCACCCCCATCACTTCCTCCGCGGACGGCGCGCGAACCCCGCTGACGGCAACGCCGTCGGCGAGCGCGAGGGCCGCCACGTCGCTCAGGTAGTACTCGCCCTGGGCGTTGCGGTTGTCGAGCCGCCCGAGCCAGGCGCGCAGGCACCGGGCGGGCGCCGCGAGGGTGCCGCCATTGATTTCGCGCACCTCCCGTTGGCGGTCGCCGGCATCTCTCTCCTCGACGATGCCGGCGACCCTCCCCGCCTCGTCCCGAAGGATACGGCCGTAGCCGGTGGGGTCACCGACTTCGGCGGTGACGACCGCGAGCCGGCCCGATGCGGCCGCGGAGACCGCCTGCCGGAGGACTTCGGACGAGATGAGCGGGACGTCGCCGCAGAGCACCAGCAAGGTAGCGTCGTCCGGGACTGCCGGCATGGCCTGCCGGAGGGCATGCCCGGTGCCGAGCCGCTCCGCCTGCCACACCCACTCCACCTCGAGGCCGGCGAGGCGCGAGCGCACGAGATCTCCGCCCTCTCCCACCACCACGTGGACCTTCGCCGCGTCGAGCCCGAGGACCCGCTCCACCACGTGCGCGAGCAGCGGCCGGCCCCCCAGCTCGTGCAGCGCCTTCGGCAGGTCCGAGCGCATGCGCCGGCCGCGGCCGGCCGCGAGCACGACCACGTGGAGGGCGCCGCCCACCCCGTTGCGACTACCTGCCGCGCACGCGGCGGATGGCGCGGAGCTGGGCCGCGGCCTGGAGCAACTCGGCCCGGGCTCGCGCCTCGTCGATCGCGCTCTGCTTGTCGGCCAGAGCCCGCTCGGCGGCGGCCTGGGCTTCCAGTGCCGCCGCCTCGTCGAGGTCGGCGGCGCGCTGGCCGGTGTCGGAGAGCACGGTCACGACGTGAGGCTGCACTTCGAGAATGCCCCCCGAGACGTAAAAGGATTCCTCTTCGCCGCCCGGCAGCCGGGCGCGGACCTCGCCCGGCCGGAGCGTGGTCAGGAGCGGAGCGTGGCGCGGAGCGATACCCACCTCGCCCATCGAGGCGGGCGCGAAGACCATCTCGCACTCTCCGGAGAAGAGCTGCTTCTCGGCGCTCACCACGTCGAGACGAATCGTAGCCATGGGTCAGCCCAAGTCCTTCGTCATCCTCGCAGGCCCAACCCTAGAGGCTCTTGGCCCGCTCGCGCACCTCTTCGATGCCGCCCACCATGTAGAAAGCCTGTTCCGGTACATCGTCGTACTCGCCCTCCGCGATCGCCTTGAAGCCGGCGACGGTGTCGCGCAGCGAGGCGTACTTGCCGGAGGAGCCCGTGAACACCTCCGCCACGAAGAAGGGCTGGGAGAGGAAGCGCTGAATCTTGCGCGCTCTCGCCACCACGAGCTTGTCTTCCTCGGACAGCTCGTCCATGCCGAGGATCGCGATGATGTCGCGCAGCTCCTTGTAGCGCTGGAGAATGCCCTGCACCCGGCGCGCGACCTCGTAGTGCTCGGTGCCGATGACGAGGGGGTCGAGCTGGCGGCTCGTCGAGTCGAGCGGGTCCACGGCCGGGTAGATGCCGAGCTCCGCGATCTGGCGCGAGAGCACCAGCGTCGCGTCGAGATGGGCGAAGGTCGTCGCCGGGGACGGGTCCGTGAGGTCGTCGGCGGGGACGTAGATGGCCTGGATCGAGGTGATCGAGCCGGTCTTCGTGGAGGTGATGCGCTCCTGCAGCACCCCCATCTCCTCGGCGAGCGTCGGCTGGTAGCCGACCGCCGAGGGCATGCGTCCGAGCAGCGCCGAGCACTCGACGCCGGCCAGGGTGTAGCGGTAGATGTTGTCGACGAAGAAGAGCACGTCGCGCCCCTCGTCGCGGAAGAACTCGGCCATGGTGAGGCCGGTCAGCCCGACGCGCAGCCGGTTGCCGGGCGGCTCGTTCATCTGGCCGTACACGAGCGCCACCTTGTCGAGAACGCCCGAATCGGTCATCTCGTGGTAGAAGTCGTTGCCCTCGCGGGTGCGCTCGCCGACCCCGGCGAACACGGAATAGCCGGAGTGCTCGATGGCGATGTTGCGGATGAGCTCCATCAGGGCGACCGTCTTGCCCACGCCGGCGCCGCCGAACAGCCCGATCTTGCCGCCCTTGTTGAACGGGCAGATGAGGTCGATGACCTTGATGCCGGTTTCCAGGATCTCGACCGCCGCCGCCTGATCGACGTAGCTCGGGGCCTTGCGGTGGATGGGCCAGTGCTCCTCGGCGCCGACCGTGTCCCCGCCGTCGACCGGAGTCCCGAGCACGTCCATGATGCGGCCGAGGGTCTTCTCGCCGACCGGCACCGAGATCGGCGCCCCGGTGTTGTCGACATCGACGCCGCGCTGAAGGCCGTCGGTCGAGCCCATCGCGATGGTGCGCACCACCCCGTCGCCGATCTGCTGCTGCACTTCCAGCGTCAGGCCGTTCTCGACCCGGAGCGCGTCGTGCACCTTGGGCACCGACTGCCGGGGGAACTCCACATCCACCACCGCACCGATGATTTCCACAATGTTTCCGGAGCTCATTACTCGTTCCTCGGATGTTCCTGCATTCGGGCTCAGGACGCGGGGGCGGGTGGTCCCGGCGTCACCCCATGTGCATCATGTCTCGCGGGTTCGCGGCCGACGGGTCGTCCCGGGGCGGGTTCGACGGACGCCGGGCAGCTCAAAGCGCCGCCGCCCCGCCCACGATCTCGGACAGCTCCCGGGTGATCGAGGCTTGGCGGGCCTTGTTGTAGGCGAGCAGGAGCTCGTCGATGAGCGAGCCCGCGTTGTCGGAGGCCGCCTTCATCGCGACCATGCGCGCGGCCTGCTCCGAGGCGACGTTCTCGACCACTGCCTGATAGATCAGGGACTCGATGTAGCGGGTCATCATGATGTCGAGCACCGCCTTCGATTCGGGCTCGTAGATGTAGTCCCAGTAGTGGCTGACCTCCTCTGCCTTCGAGGGCTCGCGGGGCAGGAGCTGCTCGACGATCGGGCGCTGGGTCATCGAATTGACGAACTGGTTGTACACCATGAACACGCGGTCGACCCGGCCCGAGACGTAGGCGTCCAGGATGACCTTGATCACCCCGAAGAGGGTGTCCACGGCGGGGGCATCCCCGACGTGGGTGGCCTGTCCGACCACGTTGACGCCGAAGCGCGCGAAGAACGCGGCGCCCTTGTTGCCGATGATGCAGAAGTCCTGCTCCAAGCCCTGCTCCCGCCACTCGTCCATCTGCCGGACCAGGGTGCGGAACAGGTTGTTGTTGAGCCCCCCGCACAGCCCGCGATCGGAGGACACCACGATGACGCCGACTCGCTTCACCTCCCGCTCGACGAGAAAGGGATGCCGGTACTCGAGGCTCGCAGCCGAGGTGTGGGCGATGACGCCCCTCATCTTCTCCGCGGAGGGGCGCGCCGCGGCCAGGCGCTCCTGCGCCTTGCGCATCTTGCTCGCGGCCACCATTTCCATCGCGCGCGTGATCTTCTGGGTGTTCTGCACGCTGCGGATCTTGTTCCTGATGTCTCTTGCGCCGGCCACGTCCGTCTCACCCTCCCGCGATGCGGCCCCGTCCGGAGAGGCGCAGGAACGGGATCGTCCCTCCCACCGGGTGCGAGGCGCCGCTCGGGATCCTCACTCCCCGCCTACCAGGCATGGTTCGCCTTGAAGTCTTCGAGGGCCGCCGCGAGCCGGGCATCGACCTCGTCGCTGTACACGGGGTTCGACTCGATCTCGTTCATGAGCCCGGCGTGCTGCGAAGCCATGTAGTCCTGAAGCGCGGCCTCGAAGCCGGCCACCCGATCGAGCTCGACATCATCGAGATGACCGCGGTCCACCGCGTACAGCGACACCGCCTGCTGGGCGACGGAGAGCGGTGCGTACTGCTTCTGCTTGAGGATCTCCATGACCCGCTGGCCGCGCTCGAGCTGACGGCGGGTGGCGTCGTCGAGATCGGAGGCGAACTGGGCGAACGCGGCGAGCTCCCGGTACTGCGCGAGCGCGAGGCGCACGCCGCCTCCGAGCTTCCGGATGATTCCGGTCTGGGCGGCCCCCCCCACCCGGGACACCGACAGACCCGCGTTGATGGCGGGCCGCACGTTGGCGTTGAAGAGATCGCTCTCGAGGAATATCTGACCGTCGGTGATCGAGATCACGTTGGTGGGCACGAAGGCGGACACGTCCCCGGCCTGGGTCTCGATGATCGGCAGCGCGGTGAGCGATCCCGTCCGGCCCTTGACCCGGCCCTCGGTTATCTCCTCCACGTGCTCGGCGTTGATGCGCGCCGCGCGCTCGAGCAGCCGCGAGTGCAGGTAGAAGACGTCGCCGGGATAGGCCTCGCGCCCCGGCGGGCGGCGCAGCAGGAGCGAGACCTGGCGGTAGGCCCACGCCTGCTTGGTCAGGTCGTCGTAGACGATGAGCGCATCCTCGCCGTTGTCGCGGAAGTACTCGCCCATGCTGCACCCGGCGTAGGGCGCGATGTACTGAAGCGCGGCCGACTCCGACGCGCTCGCCGCCACCACGATGGTATGGCCCATCGCGTCGTGCTCCTCGAGCTTGCGCACCACGCCCGCGATCGAGGACGCCTTCTGGCCGATGGCGACGTAGATGCAGATCAGCCCGCCGTCGCGGTTGTTGATGATGGTGTCGATCGCCACCGCGGTCTTGCCGGTCTGGCGGTCGCCGATGATGAGCTCGCGCTGGCCGCGGCCGATGGGCACCATGGAGTCGAGCGCCTTGAGACCGGTCTGCACCGGCTGACCCACCGACTGGCGGGTGATGACCCCGGGGGCCACCTTCTCGATGGGCGAGTGTGCCTCCGCCTCGATCGGCCCCTTGCCGTCGATCGGCTCGCCGAGCGAGTTGACCACCCGCCCGAGCAGGCCCCGTCCCACCGGCACCTCGAGGATGCGCCCGGTGCACTTCACCGTGTCGCCCTCGGAGATGTGGGCGTAGTCGCCCATGATCACCGCGCCGACGGCGTCGCGTTCGAGGTTCAGGGCGAGGCCGAAGGTGTTGCCGGGGAACTCGATCATCTCGCCCTGCATGACCTCGCTCAGCCCGTGAATGCGGGCGATGCCGTCGGTGAGAGTAACGATGGTGCCCTCGGTGCGGGCTTCCACACCGATGTCGAAGTTCCGGATCCGCTGTCGGATCAGATCGCTGACTTCGGTTGCCGTAATGCTCATTTACTGCCCTCTTCCATTCCTGGTTCGACCCGCTCTCGCCTACGCCAGAGCCTGACGCAACTGGTCGAGACGTCCGCGCAGCGAGGCGTCGATGACGAGGTCACCGGCCCGGACCACCACTCCGGCGATGAGCTCCGGGTCGAGCGTGACGCTGAGCGAGACCTCGACTCCGAGGCGTCTCGACATCGCGTCGCCGACTCGGTCCTCCTCCTCCGGCGTCAGCGGGTAGGCGGAGCGCACTTCCACGTGTCCGCGCCCCTCCAGCGCCTCTCGTTCCCGCTCGAAGATCTCGCGGATGCTCGCGATCAGCCCGAGGCGTCCGTTCTGCCCGAGGAGTCGAAGGAAGTTTCGCCCGTACGCGCTGAGGCGATCCCCCGCGACATCCAGGACGAGCGCGGTGACCGCCTCGTCGTCGACCTTGGGATTCGCGACGAGACCCTTCACGGTGGGATCGGCAGCGATCACGTCCAGCGTCTCGAGCATCCCGGACCACTCGGCGACCTGGCCATCCTGCTGCGCCTGCTCGAAAGCAGCCAGCGCATAGGGCCTGGCGATGGTGCCGCTATCTTCCATGCTCGGTCTTCAGGGTTCGAGTTGCTGGCATCAGGGGATGGATTCCCGCTTCCGCGGGAATGACGCCCATGGCGGAGTGAGCGCCTACCACGGGAATCACGGCTACGGCGGAGTGAGTGCTTACTGCGGGAGTGATGGCCATGGCGGAGTGAGCGGCCATCGCGGGAATGACGGCTATGGAGGAGTTGGCGGGCACTGCGGGAGTGATGGCTATGGCGGGATTGGCGGCCATCGTGGGAATGACGGC
>CAYFYD010000219.1:0-6959 GCA_964347195.1 uncultured Ectothiorhodospiraceae bacterium | reverse complement strand
CCCTGAGCCGCAAGCCGTCTTCTCCTTGCGGCTCGATCCGGGGCAGATCGACGGGCGTGCCGGTCCTGCCGCGGGACCCGACGAGCGAAATGAGAATTGCTGGATGTCCGGCGCTCCGAGCGCTTCGCTGCGCCGCGTTCCGGACGCGGCCGAGGTCCTGGGTGCCCCTGAAGCGACTTGCTGTCAATTTCCTGCTGGCAATTGCTAAATTAGCAGCAAGCCTCGCCTCGACACGAAGTGCTCCCGTGAAGATCCCGTTGTCACCCCCTGATCTTGCCGGTCTGGCGAGCCAGGGCGGAGACATGCTGTCCCTCATGTGGAAGGGTCGGCCGGTCGACGAAAGGGGTCGCTACCTGCATTGGGATCAAATGCGTCACCGGACACCTCCCGAGGGGTTGACGCTCGAGCAGTGGTGGCTCGGCACATACCTCAGTCGCCTCGTCAGCTCCCGTCCTCTCCCCCTGACCGGCGTTGCCGGCGTGCCGTTCAGGTTCAGCAACATCGATCGGATCCAGGAGATGGCGCACCGCATCGATCGACAGGCCAGTGGCCGGACCCTGTCCGAAGAAGCGATCATGAGCCCGCACTCCGGCGAGCGCCATCTGATCTCGTCTTTGATCGAGGAGGCGATTACCTCCAGCTTGCTGGAAGGGGCGGCTACGACGAGGCGCATCGCGAAGGAGCTGCTGCGCAGCGGGCGGCGCCCCGTGAACAGAGACGAACGGATGGTCGTCAACAACCTCAACGCCATGCAGATGGCCGAGGACTTGGCGAGGGAGCGCGGGCCGCTGGGCCCCGACGATGTCCTGGCGCTGCACCATATCGTGACGAGCGGCACGCTCGAGGACGAGAGGGATGCCGGTCGCCTCCAGAGCACCGGTGAAAAGCGGGTGCGTGTCGTGTGGCGCGACGGCACGGTCCTGCACCGGCCACCCTCGGCCTCCGAGCTGCCGGAACGTCTCGGGAAGCTCTGCCGCTTTGCCAACGAGAACCTCGGCGAAGGCTTCGTCCACCCGGTGATCAGAGCGATCGTGCTGCATTTCTGGGTCGCCTACGATCACCCTTTCAGCGACGGCAACGGCAGGGTCGCGAGAGCGCTGTTCTACTGGGCGATGCTCAAGTACGGGTACTGGCTCGCCCAGTACCTCTCGATCTCCAGCATCCTCGGGAAGGCGCCGGCCCGGTATGCACGCTCGTATCTGTACGTCGAGACCGACGACAACGACCTGACCTACTTCATCATGTACCAGCTCGAGGTGATCGAGCGGGCCATCGAGAGCCTCCGGCGCCATCTGGCCCGCAAGGCCGCCGAAGTCAGGACCGTCGAATCACTCCTTCACGGCAGCACGCTCCTCAACCACCGCCAGACGGTGGCGATCAGCAATGTGCTCCGAGGTGCGCAAGCCACCTTCACCATCCAGGCTCACGCCCGCTTCCACCGAGTGGCGACCCAGTCGGCGCGTACCGATCTGCTCGGCCTGGAGGCGCTCGGTCTGTTCACCAAGCGCCGCGCGGGAAAGAAGTTCGTGTTCACGCCGATTCCCGACCTGGCGGAGCGGCTTGGTGAGCTGGCCACCCGGGCCAGTTGAGATCTCGAGACGGTGTTTCGCGGGACCGAGGGGACGGGCGCTTGCGAGGTGGGTGATTCAATCTCCTCGTTGCCGAGCGTCCTGGTCGGTGAGGGTGGGGTGCTCAGGCCCTGGCCCGCCGAAAACGGGCCACCTGCCGGCGGGTGGGGATGGCGGGCTGGGCGCCTTCCCGGGTGACGGAGAGGGCGGCGGCGGCGTTGGCTTCCCCCAGGGCCTCGGGGAGTGCCAGTCCACGGGCGAGGGCAGCCGCCAAGTAGCCGACGAAGGTGTCACCGGCCCCGGTCGCGTCTTCGACCTTCACTTTCACTCCGGGCAGGTGGCCGGAGCGCCCCCCGGAGCGGTGCGCGATGCCGCGCGGCCCGAGCGTCGTCACGAGCGCCGGGTAGCCGAGGGATTCGAGGGCGAGCATCGCCTCGTCCACGCCGCCCTCGGGGCTTCCCGCGAGCAGGAGCGCCTCGCCTTCGTTCGCGACCAGGATGTCGACGAGCGATGCGAAGCGCTCCGGCAGGGGTCGAGCCGGGGCGGCATTGAGGATGGTGGTGGCACCTGCCTCCCGGCCCCGGCGCAGCGCCTCCTCCACCGTGTCCAGAGGGGTCTCGAGCTGGGTCACGAGGACCGATGCGCCGCGCAGCTCCGCGGGGGAGGGCAGGTGGGCGGGGCGCAGCCGCTCGTTGGCGCCGAGGGCGACGCTGATCTGGTTCTGTCCGTGCAGGTCGACCGCGATGAGAGCGGTCCCGGACGGCATGCCGGCTTCGGTTCCGCCGCTCACCTCGATGCCGAGGTCCTGCAGGTGGGCGAGGTAGCGCCGTCCCGCGTCGTCGTCGCCCGTCCTCGCGACGAAGCGCACCCGGGTGCCGGCGCGCGCCGCCGCCACCGCCTGGTTCGCGCCCTTGCCGCCGTAGGCGGTGAGGAGGGGGCGGCCGAGCACCGTCTCCCCCGCGCCGGGGAGCGCCGGGGCGCGCACGATGAGGTCGGTGTTCGCACTGCCGACCACCACCACCCCCGCTGCCTTCCGGCCCGTGGCCCGGGGCATCGTGCCGGCTTCGAGCACCCGTTCGGCCAGGAGCTCGAGGGCGGCTCCGGAATCGACGCCGGTCGCAACGTCGACCCGCTGCCAGCCGGGCTGCGGCGGGACCGGGTGCCGGAGGTCCGCTACCGTCATGCCGAGGGTCTCGGCGCCGCGGAGCTCGACGCGCAGCGGGAGCGCCTCGGTACGCAGCAGTCCGGGCTCGATGAGCGCCGCCACCGCGAGGGGGTCGTGCATCGGGAATCCCTCGCGCCCCGCGTTCCCCGCGAGGAGGTCGCGGGTCAGCGCGCGGAGCGCCACCGCCCACGCTCCCCGGCCCCTGCCGAGGCGACGGCGCAGGAAGTCCCGGGTGAGGCGCACCTGACGGGTGGCGTCCAGCGGGACCAGGGTGATCGGGATCCCCGACGCGATCACCTCCTGGGCCGCGTCCGGATCGATGAAGACGTTGAACTCCGCGCAGGGGGTGACGTTCCCCGGGCTCTGGACCGCCCCGCCCATGATCACCAGGCGCCGGATGCGCCGCATCGCCCCGGGGTCCCGGCGCATCGCGGCGGCGATGTTGGTGAGGGGGCCGAGCGCGACGACGCTGAGCGCACGGCCGCGGCGCCGTGCGAGCGCCGCGAGGCGGCCCGCCCCGTCCCCCTCCGCCCGCGGGGCGGCGACCGGGAACCGCGGCGCCCCCGTCGACGTGCGCAGCCGGCTCATGCCGCCGAGCCCGTCCGAGCCGTGCACGTTGCGCGCGGTGCGCAGGCGCCGCTTCAGCGGGGCCGCCGCCCCCATCGCGAGCGCCGGCACCGTCTCCGGGGCGATCAGGGTCAGCAGCCGCCGCGCGTTGTCCGTGCCCTGCCGCACCGGCACGTTGCCGGCGACGGTGGTGATGAGCTCCACCGACAGCTCCGGTGAGCGCAGCGCCAGCATCAGCGCGAGCGCATCGTCGATCCCGGGGTCGGTGTCGATAGCGACCGCGCGCGCCTGCACTCGACCTCCCTCAACCCGGTCCGGGAAGCGGGCGAAGTCGGGAAGCGTCGGGGCCCGCTTCGATGGCGGAGAAGAGGTCCTCCACCGTCTCCACCACCGAGAAGAGCTCCGCCGCCTCGGGGTCCGCGAAGCCGTGGCGGATCGCGTTGTCGACCATCGTGCTCAAGCCCTCCCAGTAGCCGGCGACACTGAGCGCGACGACCGGTTTGTCGTGCCGCGCGAGCTGGCGCCAAGTGATGACCTCCATTGCCTCGTCCAGCGTGCCGAGGCCGCCGGGAAGGACTGCGAAGGCGTCGGAGCGCTCGAACATGACCCGCTTGCGGGTGTGCATGTCGTCGACCACCACGAGCTCGGAGAGGTCCGGATGGGCCAGCTCGAGCTCCATCAGGAAACGGGGGATCACGCCGGTGACCTCGCCGCCGTGGCCGAGCACGGCACGGGCGACGACGCCCATGATGCCGATGCCCCCGCCTCCGTACACGAGACGGATCCCGCGCCGGGCGAGGCCGCGCCCGAGCGCCTCGGCGGCGCGGCCGAAGGCGGGATCGGCCCCGTTTCGGGAGCCGCAGAACACGGCGACGGCGCGCATGCCGCTACGCTCGCCCCTTCCGCCGCCCAAGTCAATCGGAGCTCGCTCCCGAGTCAATCGGAACTCGTGGAACTCGGGTCTCGGGATTCGAGCCGCTGGAATCGGGCGATGGTTTCCCGCACCCGCTGTCTCTTCCGTCATTCCCGCGGGTGATGGATTCCCGCACCCGCGTCTCTTCCGTCATTCCCGCGGAAGCGGGAATCCATCGCTTTCCGGGGGACGCAGTTTCGCTGGCCGAACACCGATGCCCGAATCGGCTTCCTCCCGAGCGTGGCGCGCCGCCCCGCCCCGGGGCGGAGCTCGACCTGTGGGACGATCCGGAATGCGGGGCTCAGGCACGGCGCGCCGCAGGGCGGTGGAACCGTGCGGTCCCATCCGTGGGCCCCGCACAGCGGGGCATGGTGCGCCGGGGCGGAACCCTTAGTCGCTGCCGAAGAGCGGGGGCCGGGCTGTGGAATATAATCCTCCTTCGGCGGGTGGGCCGGGGATCCCGCGCCGGCCCGCCTTCGAGGTCCGTATCGGAAACGGCAGGCACCATGATCGCTTCGCAGTCATCCGGACATGTTTCGGGAGCGCCCACTCCGGGGGCGGTGTCTTCGAATCCCGGACCATGCCGCTCGGCGAGGCCACCCTGCCCGCCCGGGGCGCGTCGTTGCAAGGTGGCGCTGCGTCGCGCCACCGCCGGCGGAAGGAGCACCGGAAGGCTGCCCTCCAGCCCGCATTGCTCACCGAGCTTCGCAACGAGGGTGTCGAGACGCCTTGGAGCGCGGGCGCACGGACGGAGAGACGTGTGCGGGCTCGCGGTCCGCAGACGAAGCGCCGCCGGCGGCGCTTCGTCCCGGCGAGCGGGCAAGCCACGGATGGCTTGCCCGGCCGGCAAGCGAAGCAGGGACTGCGTAGCGCAGCGGGTAGTAGCGGCTATGTCGAAGTGGCTCGAGGGAGTACGCCCGCTCACCGAGAGCGGATCGGCGCCCGCAGCAGGAGGCCGGCGAGCAATGCGGGCTGGACGCCCGGCTCTGGTCCTGGCCCTCCTCGTGCTGGCATCCGGATCCGAGCGCAGCGTGGCGGGAGCGTTGCCGGACTTCATCTCCCTGGTCGCCGAGCACGGCCCGGCCGTGGTCAACGTCAGGGCCACCCGACGCAGCCCGGTGCTCGCCGCGCGGCCACCGAGCGCGTACCCGGACCTTCCGGAAGACAGCCCCTACCACGAATTCTTCCGGCGCTTCTTCCACGACAACCCGGAAGATCGCTTCCACGGACCGGCGCTGGGTTCGGGTTTCGTCATCAGCTCCGATGGCTACATCGTCTGCAACTACCACGTGATACGCGACGCGGACGAGGTCACCGTACGCCTGAACGACTGGCGCGAGTTCAGGGCCGAGATCGCCGGAGTGGACGAGCGCAGCGACATCGCGCTGCTGAAGATCGACGCCAACGGGCTTCCCGCCGTGCGCATCGGGGCCGGCAGCGACCTGCAGGTGGGCGAGTGGGTACTGGCGATCGGATCTCCTTTCGGCTTCGAGCACTCGGCTACTGCCGGGATCGTGAGCGCCAAGGGAAGAAGCCTTCCGAGAGAGAACTACGTTCCCTTCATCCAGACCGACGTCGCGATCAATCCGGGCAACTCCGGCGGCCCCTTGTTCAACCTCGCGGGCGAGGTCGTCGGCATCAACTCCCATATCTTCAGTGACACCGGCGGCTTCATGGGCCTGTCCTTCGCGATTCCGATCGAGGTGGCGATGAACGTGGTGACGCAGTTGCGCGAGCGAGGCCGGGTATCGCGCGGTTGGCTCGGAGTGCTCATCGACGACGTGACGCCCATCCTCGCCCGCTTCCATCGGATGGACCGGCCTCGGGGCGCGTGGATAGCGGAGGTCCTGCCGTACGGGCCGGCGGTGGCGGCCGGTCTGCAGGAAAACGACATCGTCCTCGAGTTCGACGGACACCCCGTCCTGCGTTCCTCGGACCTGCCGCCCATCGTGGGCCGGACCGGGGCAGGCTCCCGCGTCCCGGTGAAGATCCTGAGAAACGGCGAGGTGCGTACGCTGCATGTCCTGACCGCGGAGCTGCCCGACGAGGGTGAGGTCCGGCTCGCGGCACGCGCGAAGGCCGTGCCCGCCCCGAACGAAGCGCTGGGGGTCGGGATCGGAGTGCTGGGGATCGACGTGGCGGAGCCCGGGGAGGAGCGGCGCCGGCGATGGAGGTTGCCCGAAGGGGGGTTACTGGTCACGGATGTCGTCGAGGAAGGCCCCGCCTACCGGGCCGGACTGCGTATCGGGGACCTCATACTCGCCGTGGACGGGGTCGGCGTGAACGATGCCGAGTCCTTGTCGGAGCTGACCGCGCACCTCTCGCCCGGGAAGGCCGTCTCGATCCTGGCCCGGAGGCGGGATGAGGTCATCGCCTTCGCGTTGGAAGGCGACTGAAGCGAAGGTCGCCGCGTCGGCCGCACGCTCCTCTCGGGGGCGCCGGCCGCTCCCGGAATCAGGCCGCTGCCAGTGAAGTGCGTTTAAACAACGAGATACCTCGAGTTTCTCACCTTTGTTGTGAATACCGACTTTCCGTTGGGGCTCATAACCACGACTCGACAGTCATCGCCCGGATCCCCTGGTGCCGGATTGAGCTGCTCTGATCCGACCTCGGTAGCCCCTTGGCAGGTCGAGTTTGCCGCGGGCTTCATACGGTCTGCCGGCTCGTCGAGCGACGACCATGAGTCCATGAGTCCCAGGGCTCTTCAAAAGTCGGCTTGACGGCTTCAGACTCCGAGCTTCGGGAT
>CAYFYD010000218.1:0-6959 GCA_964347195.1 uncultured Ectothiorhodospiraceae bacterium | reverse complement strand
CGAGGGCTTGGCGCGGGGCAAGGCCGAGGGCCTGGCGCGGGGCAAGGCCGAGGGCTTGGCGCGGGGCAAGGCGGAGGGCCTCGAGCAGGAACGGGCGTTGTTGTCGCGCCTGACGACGCGGAAGTTCGATGCGGGAACCGCCGCGCGTCTGGCGGCGTTGCTGGAGGGCGTCGAAGACCCCGAGCATCTGGCCGAGGTCGGCGAGCAGGTGATCGACTGCACCACCGGCGCCGAGCTGCTGGCCCGCACGAAGCGCGCCGTCGAGCGGGAATGACGCGACCGCGTAGACCGCAAGGTCGATGCGTCACGGTGAGTCGGCGCCGAGCCGAGGGCATAGTCGCCGCTTTCCCCCCCGCGCCTCCCGCCGCGATAATGGGAGCTCCCCTTCGCGAGTGGAGGTGCCCGACATGCCCCATGCGATCCGAGTGCACGAGACCGGCGGACCCGAGGCCCTGCGATGGGAGGCGGTCGAAGTCGGCGATCCCGGACCCGGCGAGGTGCGAGTGCGCCATGCCGCGGTCGGGTTGAACTTCATCGACGTCTACCACCGCACCGGCCTCTATCCCCTTCCTCTTCCCTTCGTTCCCGGACTGGAAGCCTCGGGGGTGGTGGAGGCCCTCGGCGATGGCGTCGAGGGGCTCGAGACCGGCGACCGGGTGGCCTACGGGGCGGGACCGCTCGGCGCCTATTCCGAGACCCGCCTGATGCCCTCGGAGAAGCTGGTCCGCATCCCGCCCGGGATCGACGAGCACCGTGCGGCCGCGATGATGCTGCAGGGCATGACGGTCGAGTACCTGCTGCGCCGTACCTACCGGGTACAGCCCGGGGACACCATCGTGCTGCACGCCACCGCGGGCGGGGTCGGCCTCATCGCCTGCCAGTGGGCGAAGCATCTCGGGGCGACGGTGATCGGCACCGTCGGCAGCGACGAGAAGGCCGAGCTCGCCCGCGCCCACGGCTGCGACCATCCCGTGGTCTACACCCGCGAGTCCTTCGTCGACCGGGTCAGGGAGCTGACCGGCGGGCGCGGGGTGCCGGTGGTCTACGACTCGGTGGGACGCGACACCTTTCTCGACTCCCTCGACTGCCTCGCGCCGCGGGGCCTGATGGTGAGCTTCGGTCAGTCCTCGGGCTCGGTGCCTCCCCTCGACCCGGGGCTCCTGAGCACGAAGGGCTCCCTCTTTCTCACCCGCCCCACCCTCATGCACTACACCACCACCCGGGCCGATCTCGAGAGCAGCGCCGCCGCCCTCTTCGAGGTGGTGGAGGGCGGCCACGTGAAGGTGGAGGTCCGCCAGACCTTCCCGCTCGCCGAGGCGGCGGAGGCCCACCGTGCGCTGGAAGGGCGGCGGACCACGGGCTCCACCGTGCTCGTGCCCTGACCCGGCAGGACCCCGGAGGACATCGCATGCCACCCCCCCGTCTCCCGGTCCGTCTCTCCCGGCGATGCGCCGGCGCCGGCGGTGGAGGAGCCGCCCCGTGACCACCGGTTTCGTGTACGACGAGCGCTTCCTCGCCCACGACGCCGGCCCCGGCCACCCCGAGCGCCGGGAACGCCTGGAGAGCACCATCGCCCACCTGCGCCGCGAGGCGTGGTTCGCCCGGCTCCGGCCGGTACCGGCGACGCCCTGCGACCGAACCTGGCTCGAGAGCGTCCATTCCGGTGCGCTCGTCGACCGGGCCCGCGAAGCCTGCCGCCGGGGCCAGCCCTTTCTCGACGTAGCCGACGTCGGCATCTGCGGGGATTCCTTCGACATCGCGCTGCTCGCCGCCGGCGCGGCGCTCGGGCTCGCGGAGGCGGTGGCGCAGGGCGATGTCGACAACGGCTTCGCGCTCTGCCGGCCGCCCGGCCATCATGCCGAGCACGACCTCGCCCTGGGCTTCTGCCTCTTCAACAACGTCGCGATCGCGGCCCGCTACCTGCAGCGCCGGCACGGACTGGACAAGATCCTCATCCTGGACTGGGACGTACACCACGGGAACGGCACCCAGCACACCTTCGAGGCCGACCCCTCGGTGCTCTTCGTGAGCACCCACCAGTATCCCTACTACCCGGGGACGGGCGCCGCGAGCGAGGACGGCGAAGGCCGGGGACGGGGAGCAACGCTCAACTGCCCGATGCCGGCCGGGGCCGGCGACCGCGAGTACGAGCAGGCATTCGTCGAGCGGGTGCTGCCGAAGATCGACGCCTTCGCACCCGAGGCGGTGATCGTCTCCGCCGGCTTCGACGCCCACGCCGAGGATCCGCTCGCCCAGATCCGGTTGAGCACGGGCTTCTTCGCCTGGATGACGGAGCGGGTGATGGAGGTGGCCGAACGCCATGCGAGCGGGCGGCTCATCTCCCTCCTCGAGGGCGGATACAACACGGAGGTGCTGCCTCTGTGCGTGGCGGCGCATCTCGAGTTGCTGTCCCGAGAGTAGTGAACGAAGACCCGGTTCTCTTCTCCATCTTCCTGATCTTCACCGGCGCCGCGCTGATGGCGGCGCTCGCGCTCTACGCCCGCCAGTCGTTGCTCGTCGCCTACATCGCACTCGGCTGGCTCGCCGGCCCCTGGGGCCTGGGCTTGGTGCGCGACGCGGACCTGGTCGAAGGGATCGGGCACGTCGGGATCATCTTCCTCCTCTACCTCCTCGGCCTGAACCTGCACCCGCAGAAGCTCGTGCGCCTCCTGCGCGAGGCGCTCACGGTCACCGCGGCGAGCTCGCTGCTCTTCGCAGTGGCGGGGTACGCGCTGGCCCGGTCCTTCGGTTACCAGGGCACGGACTGCGTGCTGATCGGGGCGGCCACGATGTTCTCGAGCACCATCCTGGGGCTCAAGCTGCTGCCGGCCACGGCGCTGCACCATCGCCACACCGGCGAGGTGATCATCAGCGTCCTGCTGCTGCAGGACATCCTCGCGATCCTCATCCTGCTCCTGCTCGAGACACTCGGACCGCAGGCCCCGGGCCTCGCCGGCGCCGCGCTGCACCTGGGCGCCCTCCCCGTGCTCGTGCTCGTCGCGTTCGTGCTCGAAGGCCTGGTGCTGGAACGGCTCATGCGACGCTTCGACACCATCGGAGAGTACGTGTTCCTCACCGCGGTCGGCTGGTGCCTGGGCGTTGCGCAGCTCGCGGCATGGCTCGGCCTCTCCTACGAGACCGGCGCCTTCGTCGCCGGGGTCGCGCTCGCGTCGAGCCCCGTCGCCACCCACATCGCCGAGAGCCTCAAGCCGCTGCGCGACTTCTTCCTGATCATGTTCTTTTTCTCGATGGGCGCGGGGTTCGCGATGGACGCCCTGCCCGGCATCGCGCTGTCCGCCGTGGTGATCGCCGCCGCCATCCTGGCCATGAAGCCGCTCGTCTTCCGCTGGCTGCTCGTGCGCGCGGGCGAGAAGCCGGCACTCGCGGCCGAAATCGGAGCGCGCCTCGGCCAGGGCAGCGAGTTCGCCCTGCTGATCGCGGCGCTGGCGCTCCACCGCGAGGTCATCGGAGAGCGTGCCGCCCACCTGATCCAGGCCTTCACCCTGATCACCTTCATCGCCTCGTCCTACCTCATCATGTGGCGCTACCCCACGCCGATCGCGGTGAACGCCCGCCTGCGGAGGGACTGATCCGATTCCTGGGCACGCATCCCCGAGCGCGAGTTGCCGGCTCGAGTCTCGGTGTTCGTAGGCTGAAATGGATTCCCGCTTTCGCGGGAATGACGAGGAATGCGCGGGAATGACGAGGAGTGGCGTCCTGCACATTGCCCGTCATTCCCGCAAAGCTTGTGCCCGCCCCCGATCGGGAGCGGGTCCGGGACTACTTCAGCCAGGAGATCGGCGAAGCTCGTCCCCGCCCCCGATCGGGGGCGGGGATCCATCGACTGATTCCAGCATTTCGAACTCCGAAACTCGAGTTGCTAGAATGCCGCGCCGTCACCGATTGACGCGAACATGGACGCGCCCGTCAAAGCCGACCTGCTCCGGGAGTCTCCGGCCCGCCCTCCGGGCGAGTCCTTCCGGCGCCTCTCCGAGAGCATCCGGGCCCGGATCATCGGGCAGGACGCGCTCGTGGACCGACTGCTCATCGCGCTGCTCTGCGACGGCCACCTGCTGGTGGAGGGCGCCCCGGGGCTCGCGAAGACGAGCGCGGTCAAGGAGCTCGCGGCCCACATCGACGCTACCTTTCACCGGGTGCAGTTCACCCCCGATCTGCTTCCCGCCGACCTCACCGGCACCGAGGTCTACCGGCCCCAGGACGGCTCCTTCGCGTTTCAGCGCGGCCCCATATTCCACAACGTGGTGCTCGCCGACGAGGTGAACCGCGCTCCCGCCAAAGTACAGTCGGCGCTGCTGGAGGCGATGGGGGAGCGCCAGGTCACGGTGGGCCGCACTACCTACTCCCTGCCGCGCCTGTACATGGTCATGGCGACCCAGAACCCCATCGAGCAGGAGGGCACCTATCCCCTGCCGGAGGCGCAGCTCGACCGCTTCCTCCTCTATGTGCGCATCGGGTACCCCGCGGCGGAGGTGGAGCGACGGATACTCGAGCTGTCGCGGGCCCGGGCGGCACGCGACCCGGGGCAGGAAGCGCCCGGCCCCGACGCGGTGGTGAGCGAGGCCGAGGTCTTCGCCGCCCGCCGGGAAGTGCTCGCCCTGTACCTCGCGCCCGCGCTCGAGCGCTATCTCATCGAGCTCGTGCTCGCCACCCGCGCTTCCCGGGACTATGGCGAGGACCTGCACCGGTGGATCGCGTTCGGGGCGAGTCCGAGAGCGAGCATCGCGCTCGACCGCTCGGCGCGCGCCCACGCCTGGCTCGAGGGCCGCGACTACGTGTCTCCGGAGGACATCCAGGCGATCGCGCCCGACGTCCTGCGCCACCGGCTGGTCCTCTCCTACGAGGCCGAAGCCGAGGGCATCGACTCCGAGCGGACGGTCGGCGAGCTCCTGGCGAGGGTCCCCGTGCCCTGATGGCGCCGCACCGCGCTTCCTCCCCGCCCACCGAGAGGCCGAGGGGGGCGACGCCCGACCTCGACGCGCTGGTGAGGCTGCGGGCGAGTGCGCGCCGCCTCGACCTGAGACCCGGGCGACGGGCGCCGGATCCCCTGTCCGGGACCCGTCTCTCGCGCTACCGGGCGCGGGGAATGGAGTACGCGGAGTCGCGCGCCTACCTGCCCGGAGACGAGATCCGCAACATGGACTGGCGGGTGACCGCGCGCACCGGCCGTCCCCACACCAAGCTCTTCCAGGAAGAGCGCGAACGCCCGGTCATGCTCGGCGTCGACTACGGGCCGAGCATGTTCTTCGGCACCCGGGTCGCGTTCAAGACGGTGATCGCGGCCCACGCCGCCGCCCTCGTGGCGTGGGCCGCGCTCCGCAACGGCGACCATGTCGGCGCGGTGATCGCGGCGCCGGGGCGCGAGGCGGAGCTCCGGGCGGCGGGGGGGCGAAGCGCCGTGCTGCGGGTACTTCGTGCCCTGCACGCGCACGCGGCCCTCCCCGACGCGCCGGGGCGCGGGGGGCCGGGCCGCCTCCCCGAGCTGCTCGCACGGATGCGGCGCGTCTCCCGGACCGGCAGTCTGGCGGTCCTGCTGAGCGACTTCTACGGATTCGGCACCGAGGCGGAGAAAGCGCTCACCCTCCTTCGCCGCCGATGCGAGTGCATCGGGGGGCTGGTCGTCGACCCCCTCGAGCGCAGCGCCCCCCCGCCGGGCCGCTACGCGGTGTCGGACGGGCGCGCGGGCGCGCTTCTGGACAGCACCGACCCGGCCTTCGGGGAGCAGTACCGGCGGCGTTTCGATGCGCACGCGGAGCGGGTGCGCGCCGCGTTCGGGCGTCTCGGCGCACCGCTCGTCACCCTGTCGACCGATGCTCCGGTGGAGGAGGCCCTGCACTCGGCCCTGCTCCCCGCGGCCTCGAGGGCGGCCTGAGATGCCGGTCTCGGGCGCCGACCCGCTGAGCGCGCTCCGGGACATCCATCTGCCGCCGGATCCCGGACTCTGGCCCCCCGCTCCCGGTTGGTGGGTCCTCGCGGCGCTCCTGGTCCTGGTCGCGGTGGCCCTGGTCGTCTGGCGACGACGTGCGGCACGCCGGCGCCGGCCGCAGCGGGAAGCGCTCGAGAAGCTCGCCGCGCTGCGCCGGGCGCTCGACGAGGGAGAAGCACCCCATCGGATCGCGGCCGAGAGCGCGTCCCTGCTGCGCCGGGCGGCGCTCGACGAGTTCCCGCACCGGGAAGTCGCGGGGCTCGTCGGGCCCGCCTGGCTCGAGTTCCTCGACGCGCACGGCGGCGGCCCCGGTTTCGCGACCCCGGAGGCGCAACGCCTCGTCACCGCCCCCTACGCACCCCGAGCCGGCGCCGAAGAGGCGGAGAGCATGATCGATCTCTGCGAGCGATGGATTCGCGCGGGGCGCTGAAGCGCTCAGACGACGAGGGCGGCGACGGCGCCGGTCATGCAGGTGGCGAGGTTGCCGGCGACGAGGGACTTCATGCCGAGGCCGAACACTTCCTTGCGCCGGGAGGGGACGATGGCGACGAGACCGCCCAGCATCACTCCGAGCCCGCCGAAGTTCGCGAAGCCGCACATCGCGTAGGCCATGATGAGACGCGAGCGCTCCCCGAGCGCCCCGTCCGCGAGCCGGCCCATCTCGAAGTAGGAGACCAGCTCGTTCAGCACGACCTTGGTCCCGAGCAGTCGTCCCGCTGCGGCGGCCTCCCCCCACGGGACTCCCATCAGCCAGGTCACCGGCGAGAGCAGCCAGCCGAGCATCCGCTGCAGGGTGAGCGGCTCGCCCGCGGCCTCGGGCAGCGCGCCGAGGACGATGTTGACGAGGGCGACCAGCGCCACCAGCACCATCACCATGCCGACGATGTAGGCGAGCAGGCGCAGGCCGTTGAGCGTGCCGGTGGTGATCGCGTCCATGGCGTTGTCGTAGCTGCGTTCGAGCGTCACCCGCTCGTCCACCTCGCTGCCGTCGGGGGGGACCATGAGGCGCGCGATC
>CAYFYD010000217.1:0-6998 GCA_964347195.1 uncultured Ectothiorhodospiraceae bacterium | reverse complement strand
GCCCCCTGCCGCTCCGCGAATGATCAGCAGACCGTGCAGCTCGGTCCAAGGCCATTGGAAGACCCCGGATTCAACAACTCGGCTCAACGTTCTCTTCTGCATCCGATCTTTTCCTCCAATACAAGCTGCCGATGTTGATCGAAAGGTTCGCACAAGTTGTGGATCGGTCGCCTACTCCACATTCTCCGCCCGTGTTCCGTCGCAGTTGCCGTCGGGGCCGCAGAACGTGGCGCCGGGTTGTATCGGCAACCAGCCGCAAGCATCACTCGTGACTGTGCCACAATTGGTCTGTCTGGCCACCGACAGGAAGTATGCTTTGCCGCCGCATCGGGAGCTCAGGTGCGGTAGGAAGGATCCTCGCGGTCGAGCTGGCGGACGAGAGCCGTCCACTCCACCTCGCCGAAGGGGTGGCCGTCGATGACCATCGAGCGTTGCGCCGCCTCCTCGCACACTTCGGGGGGCGGCAGCTCGAGCTCGTGGCCGGTCGCGAGGGCGTCGAGCTGAATCTCGCAGGCCTTGTCCAGGTAGTACATGCGCATGAACGCCTCTCCGACGGAGCCGCCGGTGGTGAGCAGTCCGTGGTTGCGCATGATCATGACGTTCCGGTCTCCGAGGTCCCGCACGAGCTGGGCACACTCCTCGATCTTCATCAGGAACGCGTAGTCGTTGTAGGCGACGCGCTCGTAGAAGAGCAGGGATATCTGGTTCACCGGCAGCAGGCCGCAGGCGAGCGCCGCGACTCCGGTGCCGGCTCTCGTATGCGTGTGTACGGTGCACGCCGCGTCGGGGCGGGCGCGGTGCACCGCGCCATGGATCGCGAACCCGGCGGAGACCGGCGGGTGCTCGGTGTTGCCGAGGAGGTTGCCTTCGAGGTCCATCTTCACGAGACAGGAGGCGGTGAGTTCCCCGAAGAGCAGGCCATAGGGGTTGATGAGGATATGGTCCTCGGTGTCCGGTATCCGCACGGTGGCGTGGGTCGCGGTGAGGTCGGTCATCCTGAACTTCGCGAGGAGCCGGAAGCAGGCGGCGAGCTCGACCCGGGCCTGCCACTCGGCGGGGGAGAAGCTCGGATGGGAGTCCTTCGGGGTCGCGGTTGCCGGTGATGTCGTCGAGGCGCTCATGGGGTGCTTCCGGCCCGAAAGGTCGAGGCCGGTCCGAGGGTGGTCACGCGCGACTCTAAGGCCGGGCGGATGCCGGCGCAAAGGCAACATCGCTTGGACCGGGATGCTTCGAAAGCCAGGGCTCGTCAACAGTCGGCATGATGGCTTCAGATCCCGAGTTTCTGGCTTCGTTGACCGAAATGGATTCCCGCTTCCGCGGGAATGACGGAAGGAGGCGCGGGAACGACGAGAGGGGACGCGGGAACGACGGGCAATGTGCAGGACGTTGCTCCTCGTCATTCCCGCGCAAAGCCTGCCCCCAAACGAAAGCGGGAGCGGGAATCCATCGCCTGATTCCACTATTTCGAACCCCAAACTCGATTTCTGAAGGGCCTTGCTTCCAACGGCGCGGAAAAGCCCCTTGCCAACCGCGATTGGTGCATAATTCCCGCGTCGATTCCGCGGGCTGGAGGTGGAGCATGGCTGCTACCGCGACGATGACCGACAGGCCCCTGCCCGGACCCGGCGGCGAGGGCACCGGAGCCGCGCAGCCCCGGCGACTCGTGCTCGGCGCCGCCGAGGTGGAGCACTTCCACCGGGAGGGCTATCTCGTGGTGGAAGGGGTGGTCACGGGCGCCGCCCTCGACGAGCTCCGCGCGGTAACGGACCAGTTCCTGGAACGCGCCCGGGCGCTCGATGCCTCGGACGGGGCGATCGACCTCTCGCCCGACCATACCCGGGAACGCCCGCAGGTGCGCCGGATCATCGATCCCGACCGGCATCATCCGGTGTACGCGGCGGCGACCCGGATGCCGGCGGTCCTGGACGTGGTCTGCGACCTGCTCGGCCCGGACATCCGCTTCGATCACTCGAAGCTGAACTGCAAGCCGCCGGCCGGGGGAGTCCCCATCGAATGGCACCAGGACTGGGCCTTCTATCCCCAGACCAACGACAGCATGCTCGCGCTCAGCCTGATGCTGGACGACTGCGACCTCGAGAACGGCCCCTTGCTGGTGATTCCGGGCTCGCACCGGGGGCCGACCTGGGACCACCACCATCAGGGCCGTTTCATCGGGGCCATCGATCCCGCCGCCGCCGACTTCGACGAGTCGAGCGCGCTGGCCTTGGTGGGGCCCGCGGGATCGGCGGCGGTACACCACGTGCGCACCGTGCACGGGTCCGCGGACAGCGTCTCGGGGCGGCAGCGCCGCCTGCTCAACATGAACTATGCGACCACCGCGACTTGGCCCCTGCTGGGTCTGGACACGGTCCTCGCGATGCCCGAGCCCGGTATCGAGGGCTTTCACGCCACCACGGTACGCGGGAGGGCCACCTTCGAGCCACGCATGGAGAGTGTGCCGGTGCGCATCCCGCTGCCCTCCGGCGACCTCGAGGCGCGCACGATTTTCGAGCTGCAAAGCCCCGCCTACGGGCGCTCCTTCCGCAAGGCCGCGCCGCGCGCCGTGTCCGCCGCCGTGCAGTAGACGGCGGGGCATGGATACTCAGTCGTCCCCTGCCGAGTCGCCCGAATCGCCGCATTCCACCGGGCGGCCTCCCGCCCGCCCCGAGATCGCGCCCGCAAACCCGGATGCTCCGGTGCGGGTCGAGGTCGAGATGCCGCGCGGCCTCTACGATCGCCTGACCGGACACAACGGTGCCCCGCGTTGCCGCTACGACATGGCGACGGGACGGGCGGAGTTCGTGGCCGAGCCGGGACCGAGTCACGAATGGCGGTCGGTGGAGGTGTCGACCCTGTTCACTTTGGTCAGGGCAGAGCTCGTCAGGGCGGGTGGCGAAGCAGGTTTCCTCAGCGCCGCGGCGACCCGGCTCCTCAGCGACGACGGCGCCTTCGAACCCGACGCGAGCCTCTTCCTCCATCTCGGTGCCGCGCGCATGGAGTGGGTGATGGAGTTTGACGGCTACCTCGATGCGCGCCGTGGCCACCCGGTGCCCGACTTGGTGGTCGAGATCGATCGCAGCGTCGATTCGAGGCACAAGCTCGCTCCCTACTTCCGCCTGGGCGTGCGCGAAGCGTGGACCTGGAGCCGGCGCCACGGCGCTCGCATCTGGGTCGCGGACCGCGAACCGGACGTGGAGACGGGGCAGGGCCTGCGCTCCGCGGACCGGAGCCGGGTGCTCCCCGGTGTCGGCCGGAGCGACCTGGACCGCCTCCTCTCCGCTCGCTCCCCGGCGGAAGCGACGCGGCACGCACTCCGGCTCGCGCAGCGGGTCGCGCGCTCGTTGCTATAGATCGCCCGCCTCGTGGTGGCAGCGCAGGCGCAGGGTCTCGCCGGCCCGGCGCCAGGGCGGGGGAGTGGTCTCGCAGAGGCCCCCGATCCGCCGGGGACAGCGCCCGGCGAACACGCAGCCGCCCCGGCCCGAGAAGGCGGCTTCCGCAACCTGCGCCGGTGCTTCGTCGCTCGTGGAAGCGGCCCCGGCGCCGCGCCGCCGCGCGTTCATCTCCGGGACCGCACGCAGCAGCAGGCGGGTGTAGGGGTGATGGGGGGCCGCGAACACCTCGTCGTTCGACCCCGTCTCCAGCAGTCTTCCGTGGTACATCACGCCGATGTGGTCGGCGAGCGCGCGCACCACCGCGAGATCGTGCGAGATGAACAGCATCGACACCCGGTGGTGAGCGCGCAGCCGGCGCAGCAGGCCCAGGATGCTCGCCTGCACGGAGACGTCGAGCGCGGAGAGGATCTCGTCGCAGAGCAGCAGGGCGGGGTTCGCGATGAGCGCGCGGGCGATGGCGACACGCTGGCGTTCGCCTCCCGA
Organism: uncultured Ectothiorhodospiraceae bacterium; assembly: GCA_964347195.1. Taxonomy (GTDB): domain Bacteria; phylum Pseudomonadota; class Gammaproteobacteria; order HK1; family HK1; genus JAJEAD01. Next base: position 3,123 of record CAYFYD010000217.1, on the reverse strand, counting down.
GAGCTGGTCGGGAAAGCGGTCCGCATAGTCCGCGTCCAGACGCACGTCGTCGAGGGCGTCGGCCACCCGGGCGTCGAGTGCCGAAGCGGCTACACTTCCCAGCACTTCCAGGGGCCGGGCGAGGATGTTCCGGACCCGCATCCGCGGGTTGAGCGACGCGTCCGGGTTCTGGAACACGTACTGAATGAGGCGCCGGAGCTCCCGCGGGCGCGCCGCCACCCGGCCCGGCGCCGGCTCGCCGCGGAACAGGACCCGTCCCGCGCGGGGCGCGAGCAGTCCGCTCACCGCGCGTGCGATGGTGGACTTGCCGCTGCCCGACTCCCCGACCAGCGCGAAGGTCTCCCCCTCCGCGATGCGGAGCGAGACCTCGTGCACCACCGCGGGCGCGGCGCGGCGCAGGCGTCCGGCGAGGCTCGTGGGGGCGGGACCGTAGGCGACCGAGACGCCGTCCAGCTCGAGCACGGGACGCGATGCGGGTTCGCGGACGGCTTCGCGGCCGCCACCGCCGCCCGCCCTCCGTGGTGCGGGGTCGATCTCGCGCCAGCGGAAGCACGCGACATCGTGGCCGTCGTCGATGGACTCGAGCGGAGGCGCCCGGGCCTCGCAGGCGGGCGCCGCATGGTCACAGCGGCGGGCGAAGGCGCAGCCCGAACCCAGCTCCCCGCGGCGCAGCAGACCCTCCAGGGGTGCCGCGAAAGGGACGCCGTCGTCTTCGTCGAGGCGCGGGACGGAGCCGATCAGGCCGCGGGTGTAGGGGTGACGGGGCTCGCGGAAGAGGGTGTCGACCGGGGCGACCTCCACCATGCCGCCCGCGTACATCACCCCCACCCGGTCCGCGATCCGGGCGAGCACCGCGAGGTCGTGGGTGACGTACACCATGGTCGTGCGCAGGCGAAGGCGAAGCGTCGCGAGCAGGCCGATGATCTGTTCCTGGGTGGTGACGTCGAGTCCGGTGGTCGGTTCGTCCAGCACCACCAGGGCGGGGTCGCAGGCGAGCGCCATCGCGATGCATACGCGCTGCTGCTGGCCGCCGGAGAGCTGGTGCGGATACCGCCTCAGCGTGCGTTCGGGATCGGGCAGTCCGACCTGCGCGAGCAGTTGCCGCGCCCGGCACCGCGCCGCCGTCCGGGAGGCCACGGCCCCGTGGCTCGTCAGGACTTCGACCACGAGGTCGCCGACGCGGCGGGCCGGGTTCAGCGCGGTGGTCGGGTTCTGGGGAACGAAGCTGATGCGCCGGCCGCGAAGCGCGGCGAGCTCGTGCGGGGGCAGGGCGAGCAGGTTCCGGCCGTCGACCCGGACCTCGCCGCCCGTGACCTTCGCCTGCGGATGCCGGTATCCGAGCAGGGTGAGGGCGAGCGAGCTCTTGCCGCAACCGGATTCGCCGACCAGCCCGAAGACCTCCCCCTCGGCTACCTCGAGCGAGACGGCGCGCAGCGCTTCCAGCCAGTGCTCGCCGTCGCGGTAGGAGAGGCCGAGGCCGTGAACGCGGACCTGCGCGTCCGCGGCGCGCCCGGCGTCCGGCCCGCCCGGCGCCCCCACCGCCCCCGGCGTCCCCCCCGTGCCCGGTGCGCTCACGGGCTCGCGGGCCGCGACGCGCGCCCGAGCACGCGGGCGGCGCCCTCGGTGCACAGGTTGAGCCCGATCACGAGCGAGGCGAGCGCGAGCCCGGGCCCGGCGACCGTGGCCGGCGACAGGAAGATGAGGCCGCGGTACTCGCTGATCATCAGTCCCCACTCCGGGGTGGGCGGGCGCATCCCGAAGCCGAGGAACCCGAGCGAGCCGATGAGCACTGGGGCGAAGCCGGCCCGGGTCGCGAACTCCACCAGGAGCACTCCGGCCGCGTTCGGGAGCATTTCCCGGCGCACCACCGACGCGGCCCGCTCGCCGCGCAGGCGCGAGATGGTGATGTAGTCCCTGGTGACGATGTCCAGGGCGGCGGAGCGGGCCATGCGCGTGACCCGCGGGATGTACACCGCCGCCACCGCCACCACCACCAGAACGGGGTCCCCGGAGAGCCCGGGCCCCGCCACCGCCACGATCAGCATCGCGAGGATGAGGAAGGGGACGCTGATCAGCGCCTCGGTGAGGCGCATCATCACTTCGTCGAACCAGCCTCCGACGTAGCCGCTGAGCAGGCCGAGAAAGGAGCCGATGACCAGCCCGATCAGGGTGGCCGAGATCGAGAGCAGCAGCACGAGATGGGCGCCGTGCACGACGCGGCTGAAGACGTCCCGGCCGAGCTGGTCCACCCCGAAGGGATGCGCCCACGACACGCCCGCGAGCGGGGGGCCCGCGAGCATCTGGGCGTGGCCGTAGGGCACGAGGAAGGGACCGGCGAGCGCCACCGCCAGCCAGAAGACCAGGATCACCGAGCCGATCCGGAAGCTGCGCGGCGTGGTGGGCCAGAGCCAGAGCCATCGCCGCAGGCGCGCTGCGAACCCCGGCCGGGAGCGGGCGGCGCTCATTCCGACAGCGTCCGGAGGCGCGGGTTGAGCAGCACCGCCCCGATGTCCGCGAGCAGGTTCGCGCCGATGTACACCGCGGCCGCGATGAGCACCGTCGCCTCGATGAGCGGCACGTCGAGGGTCAGCATCGCGTCCACGGTGAGGCTGCCGAAGCCGGGGAAGCCGAAGACCCGTTCCACGATGACCACGCCCCCCATCATGTAGGCGATGTTGAGGGCGGTGACGTTGAGGGTGGGGATCATCGCGTTCGGGAGCGCGTGGCGAAGCAGGATGGTCCGCCGCGGCAGGCCGTTCAGCTCCGCCATGCGGATGTACTCCGAGTCCAGGACTTCGATCAGCCCGTCGCGGAGAAAGCGCACCGCGTACACCGACATCACGAGGCCCAGGGTGAGCGCGGGGAGGACCAGGGCGCGCACGAACTCGCTCAGGGTGGTGGCGTCGTCCACCACCGACATCGCGGGCAGCAGGGGGAAGGTCGCCACGAAGAGGAGCAGGAGCAGCGTGCCGAGCAGGAAGTCCGGGATGGAGAGCAGGACGAGCGTGAGCACCGAGAAGGCATGGTCGACGGCGCGGTCCCGGTTGAGGGCCTGGATCGCGGCGGGGATGAGGGAGAGCGGCAGGTAGAGCAGGAAGGCGGCGCCGGCGAGGATCAGGGTGT
>CAYFYD010000216.1:0-7033 GCA_964347195.1 uncultured Ectothiorhodospiraceae bacterium | reverse complement strand
CTCAGGAGACGCTTGACCGGACACTTCCAGTACTTTGGAGTGAACGGGAACTACCGGAGCCTGGCCCGAGTGGTACGCGCCACGCAACGGGTGTGGTTCAAATGGCTGCGCCGTCGCAGTCAACGCACGCGTCTCACCTGGGAGCGGTACCGGCACTTGCTGGTCCGCTTCCCGCTTCCCCGCCCGCGACTGGTAGTGCGGATATGGGGAGGGTAGCCACGAGGCACGTCAACGGAGGAGCCGGATGGTGGCAATCTCCTTGTCCGGTTCTGGTGAGGGCCTCGGGCGAGTAATCGCCCGGGGCTACTCGACCGGGAATGACGAGGAGTGGCACCCTGCGCATTGTCCGTCATTCCCGCGGAAGCGGGAATCCATTCCGGTCAACCAATCCCGAAGCTCGGAGTCTGAAGCCGTCAAGCCGACTTTTGAAGAGCCCTGGAGAAAGGCCGGGCAAGTTTGTTCGCGGGCGTCCCCGCCGCCCGGGTGGAAGGCCGGTGCCGCGCTCTGATACGCTGGCGGCCTCCCGCCGGGAGACGACCCCCGAGCGCGCCCGCGCAGTGCATTCCGATTGCGAGTGATGGATTTCGGCGTCGTCCTGCAACCCGATCCCCCCGTCCGCCGGGTGATCGAGCTCGCGCAGCGGGCCGAGGCCAACGGCTTCAGCCACGTCTGGGTCTTCGACTCGCCGGTGCTCTGGCAGGAGCCCTTCGTGATCCTCTCACGGATCCTGGCCGAGACCGAGCGGGTCGTGGTCGGCCCGATGGTGACCAATCCCGGCACCCGCGACTGGACGGTGCTCGCTTCGACCTTCGCGACGCTGAACGACATCCACGGCCCGCGCACGATCTGCGGCATCGGGCGGGGCGACTCGGCGCTGCGCTACATCGGGCGAAAGCCCCGGACCCTGGCCGAGATGGTCGAGGCGATGCGGGTGGTCAAGGGGCTGGTCGCGGGAGAGAGCGTCGATTACCGGGGGACCGAGCTGCGTTTCCCGTGGCTCGAGCGGGGCTTCGACCTCCCGATGTGGGGCGCCGGGTACGGTCCCCGCGCGCTCGAGTGCATCGGGCGGTACGCGGACGGGTTCATCCTGCAGCTCGCGGACCCGCGGATCCTCGAGTGGACCCTGGCCTCGGTCCGGGAGGCGTCCGCCGCCGCGGGGCGCCCGCCCGGAGCGGTCGCGACCTGCGTGACCGCCCCGGCCTATGTCGGCGACGACCTCGCGCACCAGCGCGATCAGCTTCGCTGGTTCGGCGGCATGGTCGGCAACCACGTCGCGGACCTCGTCCGGCGCTACGGCGAGGGCTCGGGGAGCGTGCCCACGGCCCTCACCGCCTACATCAGGAACCGCAAGCGATACGACTACGCGCACCACGGCCGCGCCGGCAACCCCTCCACCGACTTCGTCCCCGACGACATCGTCGAGCGCTTCTGCGTGCTCGGTGGCGTGGAGGACCACGTCGCCAAACTCTCGCGCCTTCGCGACGTGGGCGCCGATCACTTCGCGATCTACCTCATGCACGACGCGAGAGCGGAGACGCTCGACGCCTACGGACGGAGGGTCATCCCGGCGCTCGGGACGGCCGCCGCGCCGCGGACGGGGCGCCGCGCGGCGCTTCCGCCGGCCCCGCGGCCCGCCCGGAGAGCGGACTCGCCGCGGCGCGGCGCCGCGGCCGGCGGGGGCCTGCGCGCGAGCGACTGGCGTTCCGGGACGGGCGACGAGTATCGGCGAAAGGGCTTCTCGGCCCGCTCCGGCTACGGGACGAGCCCCGCCTTCCTGGTCGTCGACTTCATCAACGGGTTCACCGATCCCGGCACCGGACTGGGAGGTGACTACTCCGCCGAGCTGGCGGTGAGCGCGAAGGTCCTCGCCGAGTTCCGGTCACGGGCGCTCCCGGTCTTCTTCACCACCGTCGCCTACGAGCCGCACCTGCGCGATGCCGGCCTCTTCGTGGAGAAGGTGCCCGCGCTCGGGATCCTGATCAAGGGCAACGAGTGGGTGAAAGTCGACGATCGCGTCCGCCCCCGGTCCTCCGAGCGCGTGCTCGTGAAGAAGTACGCGAGCGCCTTCTTCGACACCCGGCTGGACATCGAGCTCCGGGGCCTCGGCGTCGACACCGTGGTCATGGCCGGGTGCACGACGAGCGGCTGCATACGCGCTTCCGCCATCGACTCGATGCAGTACGGGTTCCGTACCTTGGTGATCCGCGATGCGGTCGGCGACCGGGCGCAGGAGCCCCACGAGGTCAACCTCTTCGACATCGACGCGAAGTACGGTGACGTCGTCCCCTCCGGCGACGTGCTCCGCTACCTCCGGGGGCTCGGGGAGGCCGGCGGGCTCGGCGCGAGCGCGGACGATGCCTTCCTGCGCTGGTGGAGGCGGGACGGGACGCGGTAGTCCGCATTGCTCTGCCCGAGCTTCGTGGCGAGGGCGTCGAGGCGCCTCGGACCGCGGGCGCACGCACCGAGAGACGTGTGCGGGCGAGTAGTGACGTGGATTCCCGCTTCCGCGGGAATGACGATGTAATGACCGGGAATGACGATGTAGTGCCTGTGTCGAAGGGGCTCGAGGGAGTACGCCCGTTCACCGAGAGCGGACCGGCATCCGCAGCAGGAGGTCGGTGAGCAATGCGGGCCGGGGGCAGCGCTATGGTGCCGGCAATGGTCGGGGATGGAGGCGCCGGCGCGCGTACGAGCGGCCCTGCGGGTGGAGCGCGCCGGGGCGGGTTGCGTGGAGCGCCCCGCACGGTGTCCGGCGGAGAGCGATCCGGCGATGCGCCGCCGGCAGCAGGGCTCAGCCCCGCAGGATGCGCAGGGCGGCGCAGGCGGCGCCGTAGCCGTTGTCGATGTTGACGCTGACGAGACCGGGGGCGCAGCTCGCGAGCGCGGCGCGCAGCGCGGTCTCACCGCCCGCCGCGACGCCGTAGCCGACCGAAGTGGGCACCGCGATCACCGCGCCCGGGACCTGGCCGCCGATGACGCTCGGCAACGACGCCTCCATGCCCGCGACCACGATCACCACCCGCATCGCGCGCAGCTCGTCGAGGCGCTCGAGCAGGCGCCACAGTCCGGCGACCCCGACGTCGAAGATCTCGAGCGCCGCCTCGCGGTAGTAGCGCAGGGTGCGGGCCGCTTCGCGGGCGACCGGGACGTCGCTCGTGCCGCCGGTCACCACCGCGCACCGTGCCGGCTCGCCCGGCGCCGGGACCGGGCCGAGCCAAGCGGTGTGCGACTCGGGGTCGTAGTCGAGCGCCGCGTGCCACCGAGGGGCGAGCGCCGCGTGCCGGTCGGGCTCGAGCCGGGTCAGGAGCGCCGGCGCCTCGCGCTCGGCGAGCTCGGCGAGTATCCCGTCGATCTGGTCGACGGACTTGCCGGCGCAGTAGACGGCCTCGTCGAGCCCGATGCGTTCCCGCCGGGATGCGTCGAGGCGATGACGCCGCTCACTCATCGCGGGCGCGGCGCAGGAAGGCGCTGCCCCGCCGGTAGGCGGAGAACGCGACCGGAAGCCGGCACCCGGCGCGCGCGAAGCGCCGGGCGACGCTCTGCGCCGCGGCCGCCCGCGCCGTCTCGCCGAGCCCCGCCAGGGTGGGCTCGTCGAGCTGCACCTCGATCCGCGCCCGGCGCAGCCGGCAGCGCAGGGTGCGCGGGGAGAGCAGGGCGCGCAGCGCCTTCTCGCAGTCGTCGATGGCCTCGAGCATGCGCGCATCGATCCGGATCCCGGTCTCCACCCGGCTCGACAGGCAGGGCGCGGCGGGCAGCTCGGCGAGGTCGTGGAGCCCGAGCGAGGCCGCGATGGCGCGCACCCCCCGCTTGTGGATCGAAGCTTCCACGTAGGGGTGGCGGACGTGGTGCTCCCGCGCGGCGACGAGTCCGGGACGATAGTCGCCGAGATCGTCGAGGTTGGTGCCGGAGAGCAGCGTCCCCGAGGTCCGGCTCCCCAGCGTCTCGTAGAGGTGGGTCTTGCAGAAGTAGCAGCGGTCTACGGGGTTGGCGAGATAGCGCGCGTCCGCCATCTCGCCCGCGTCCAGCACCTCGAGGTGCCACCCCTCGCGCGCCGCGTAGTCACGCACCCGTGCCGTGGCCTCGGGGGGCACCGCGGGAGAGACGGCATGAAAGACCCTCGGCCGGGCTCCGTGCGCGCGATGGGCGACAAACGCGAGCGTCATGCTGTCCACCCCGCCGCTCACCGCCACCGCGGGCCCCGGGACGGTCTCGAGCCGCGCGTGCAGGCGCGCGAGCGCGGCTTCGCCCTCAGCGCTCATGCCGGACCTCGTCGCCGCCGGGCGGCGCGGCCCGTGCGGCCCGCTCCGCCTCCCTGCGGGCCCGTTCCCGGGCGGCGCGCCCGCCCGCGAGCGCCGCGAGGTCGTCCATCTCCGCCTTGACGGTGCACGGCCCTCCGGGGCGGCGCGCGCGCTTCACCCGCACCGTGCCGCCGCCCGCTCCGACCTCCACCGCGTCTCGCGCCAGCACCGTGCGGTTCACCTCGTGCCAGCGCACGCCGAGGGTGGTGGTCTGCGCGAACACCTCCTCGATGACCCCCGCCCGCGCTCCGGGGCGCGCCAGCACCTGGACCTGCACGCCGAGACGCCCCTTCTTGCCGAAGACCGGCGCCTGCACGACATCGAGCACGCCGTCGCGCGCGCGCAGCCGCTCCAGGGCCACCGCCAGGTCCTCGGGGGACTGGTCGTCGATCTCGAACCTGCACACCGTGACGCGGTCGCCGGCCGTGCCTTGTCCCGCGATCGCATCGAAGACGAGGAGCCGGAGCACGTTGCTCGTCCCTTCGAGGGTGCGGGCGCCGAACCCCGAGCCGGCGCGGGCGAGTCGCAGCGGGCCCGGCAGCGGCGCGAAGGAGGGGGCGAGATGGCGCAGGATAGCGGCCCCGGTCGGGGTGACCCGCTCGCCCGGGCGCCCGTCGTCGTGCACCGGCATCCCCTCGAGGAGGAGCACGGTGGCCGGCGCCGGCACCGGCAGGAGGCCGTGCGCGGTCGCCACCCGCCCGCGGCCGAGCGGCAACGGGGCCGCGCTCCACCCGGACGCGCCGAGCGCTTCGATGAGCCACGCCGCGCTCACCACGTCGGCGATCGAGTCCCAGCCGCCCAGCTCGTGGAATCGCACCGCATCGACCGGCACCCCGTGCACCCGTGATTCGGCTCCGGCGAGGAGCGAGAAGATCGCGGCGGCCCGCTCGCGCACCGCCCGGTCCAGCCCCGCGCCCTCGATGATCCGGCCGATCTCGGACGCGTCGCGCGAACGGGTCTCTCCCTCGGGGCCCGGGTCCACCACGAAGCGCGAGCCGGTCATGGTCCCGTCGTCGTGACCGACGCGCGCGACGCGCGCGTGCGCACCGATGCCGGATGCATCGAGCGCGGCGCGCAGCTCCGCCTCCAGGGCGGGGAAGGCGTCGAGCACGGCGGCGGCGAACATGTCGCCGGCGACTCCGCCGACCGGATCGAGGTACAGGTGCATCTGCTCAGGCGGGGCCGCTCTCCGGCGCGGTCTCGAAGGCCGCCGGCCGGCCGGCGAACCCGCCGCCCGCCGCCCGCTCCGGGGAGGACCCGGCCGGCGGAGGCGCGGGAGAGCGGGTCACGCGGACCCGAGCCGGCGGGCGGCGTCGCGGGTGAAGACGGCGATCGGGATCCGGCTGGGACAGGTCCCGAGGCAGGGCTGCTCGACACAGGCGAGGCAGGCGCCGGCGTCGCGCTCGAGGCCCGCGTAGTCCGCCCGGGCGAGCAGGGGGTCGCGGTAGTCGACGTCGTACATGCGAGTGCGCAGCACCTCCGCGATCGGCACCCCGGCCGGACAGGCCTCGTCGCAGGCCCGGCACCCGTGCCGGCAGTAGCGCGGGCCCTGGAGCGCCGCGTAGCGGGCGAGCAGGGGGAGGTCGGCGCGGGCGACGCGGGGCTCCCCGGACGCACCGACGAACTCGTCGATCTCGTCCCGGCCGGTCATCGAGATCAGAGCGACGTCCGTCCTGCCGCTCGCGAGCACCCAGCGCAACGCGGCCTGGGCGAAGGTGGCGCCGCCGCTCTCGTAGGGACGCATGTCGTTCATCCGCGCGCCCATCAGCGTCTTCATCGCGATCACGCCCACTCCTTTCGCGCGTGCCTTGCCGAGCACCCGGGGGAGCTCCGGCTGGAGGTCGACGTAGTGCAGACTGTGGCGGATCAGATCGTAGAAGTCGGGATCCTGCGCGAAGTTGTAGGCGGCGAGCACGACGTCGACCAGCTCCTCGTCGAGCGCGTAGTCGAGGCACTCCACGAGGCGCGAGCCGTGACCGGACATCCCGCGGAAGCGGATCTTGCCCTGTCGCTTCGCGAGCTCGGTGAACTCGTGCCACTCCGGGTTCCGCATGCGCGCCACGTCGTTGACCGCGTGGTTGTAGTAGATGTCGACATAGTCGGTGCGGAGCCGCCCGAGGCTCGCTTCGAGCGCGCGCATCATCTGGCGGTGGGTCTGCCCGGCCCAGGCCTTGGTCTTGGAAGCGATCACCACCCGGTCGCGTACCCCGGCGAGTGCCTCGCCCACCGCCTTCTCCGAGGCGCCGAAGCGGTAGCTCTCCGCGGTATCGAAACAGGTCACACCCCGTTCGAAGGCGTAGCGAACGAGTGCGGGATCGGAGAGCCGGCTCGAGCCGAAGGAGATGTCGGACACCTCGAGGCCGGTGCGCCCGAGGGGGACGAGACGGCGGATGCGGGGCGCCCCGGCGCCGTGCGCGCCCGGTGCGCGCCCGGATGCGATTCCCGCGCCGGTGGCCGCTCCCAGCTCGAGAAAGCGACGTCGTTGCATCTCTCTTCGGCCGCGGGTCGCGCTCGCTCCCCGCCGGCTGCATGACCTTCCCGGCGCAGTAGAGCACGAAGCGGCCTTGCGCGTCGACGGCACCGCGCGGCGGCGGCCGGGCACATGTGTTCTCGGCGGTCCCGGTTCGCCGCCGGACAGCGGAGCCCCTTGATGCAGAAGTGCTTTCTTCAGTTGACGACGACTTCGCCCGGGACCGGTCGGATTCCCGTGATTCATCTTTACCGATCCATGCCGG
>CAYFYD010000215.1:0-7075 GCA_964347195.1 uncultured Ectothiorhodospiraceae bacterium | reverse complement strand
CCCGTCGTTCCCGCCGTTCCCGTCGTTCCCGTCTCTCCCGCCGTCCCCGTCGTCCCCGCCGTACCCGTCGTTCCCGTCGTTCCCGTCGTTCCCGCCGTTCCCGCCATCCCCGTCGTTCCCGCGAAAGCGGGAACCCACTGCCGGCATCCGCATTCTCCAGCCGCGGTGGGGCTTCGCGGACCGGGCTGCTGAGGCCTATGCGCCCTCGCCTCATCCTCCCGCCGCGGAGGAGCCTCCGGGGGCGGGCGTACTCGCCCTGCACTTCGCGCTGGGGCGCATGCACCACGCCGGGGCCTCCGGGGGCGGGCGTACTCGCCGCATTGATCCGCGTCAGGTGAATCGAGATCCGGGAAGACGCATAATCCGCGGCTCGTGTTCCCGCGACGAACGAGGGTCCCGTTTCGGGGGCCCGGGCGAAAGCGCCCGCCGATACCGTCATGGACGCCCCGAACCTCGACAACCCGGATCTCTACATCAACCGCGAGCTGAGCCTGCTCGCGTTTCACCGCCGGGTGCTCGAACAGGCGCGCGACCCGGAGACCCCGCTGCTCGAGCGCCTGCGCTTCCTGTGCATCGCGGGCTCGAACCTCGACGAGTTCTTCGAGGTGCGCGTGGGCGGCCTCGTACAGCAGGTGGACTACGGCTCGGTGCAGGCGGGCCCCGACAACCTGAGCCCGACCGAGGTGCTGGCGCGGATCAGCCCCATCGCCCACGCCCTGGTCACCGACCAGTACGCCCTGCTCAACGACGAGATGTTGCCGGCGCTGGAACGAGAGGGGATCCGTTTTCTGCGCCGCGGAGGCTGGACCTCCGCGCAGAAGGAGTGGATCCGGACCTACTTCGAAGAGCAGATCCTGCCCATCGTGAGCCCCATCCGCATGGACCCCGCGCACCCCTTCCCCCGGGTGCACAACAAGGGCCTGCACTTCATCGTGCTCCTCACCGGCGAGGACGCGTTCGGGCTGGAGGGCGGGATGGCGGTGGTGCAGGCGCCCCGCCCCCTGCCACGCCTCATCCGGCTCCCGGAAGCGGTGGCGAGCGGACCCCACGACTTCGTGTTCCTCTCGTCCATCATCCACGCGTACGTCGGGGATCTCTTCCCCGGCATGGAAGTCACCGACTGCTACCAGTTCCGGGTGACCCGCAACAGCGATCTCTTCGTCGACGAGGAAGAGGTGGACGACCTGCTGCGCGCGCTCGAGGGCGAGCTCCCCTCGCGCCGCTACGGAGACGCGGTGCGCCTGGAGGTGGACGACACCTGCCCCCCGGACGTGGTCACCTTCCTGCGCCGGCGCTTCGACCTCGAGGAAGCGAGCCTGTACCGGGTGCACGGGCCGGTCAACCTCCACCGCCTGATGACCCTGCCCGACCTCGTGGACCGCCCCGACCTCAAGTACCCGAGCTTCACACCGGGTCTGCCCGTGCGGCTCAACCAGCCGGAGGGCATCTTCGAGGCGATCGCGGCCGGGGACATCCTGCTCCACCACCCTTTCGAGTCCTTCGCGCCGGTCATCGACTTCGTGCGCCAGGCCGCGAACGACCCGAACGTGCTCGCGATCAAGCAGACCCTCTACCGGACCGGACCGGAGTCGGTGCTGGTCGACTCTCTGATGACCGCGGCGCGGGCGGGGAAGGAAGTCACGGTGGTGGTCGAGCTGCGGGCCCGTTTCGACGAGGAAGCGAACATCTCGCTCGCCTCGCGCCTCCAGGAGGCAGGCGCCCACGTCGTCTACGGCATCGTCGGATACAAGACCCACGCGAAGATGCTGCTCGTGGTGCGGCGGGAGGGGTCGAGCCTCAAGCGCTACACCCACCTCGGCACCGGCAACTACCACGCCCGCACCGCCCGTGTGTACACCGACTACGGCCTCCTCAGCGCCGACCCGGACATCGGCGAGGACGTCCACCGCATCTTCATGCAGCTCACGAGTCTCGGCACCGCGACCAGGCTGCGCCGCCTCCTGCAGTCCCCCTTCAGCCTGCACAAGGCGATGATCGAGTACATCGGGAACGAGGCGAAGGCCGCGCGGGCGGGCAAGCCGGCCCGCATCGTCGCCAAGATGAACGCGATCATCGAGCCGGAGGTCATCCAGGCCCTCTACCGCGCCTCCCGGGCCGGGGTGTCCATCGACCTCATCGTGCGCGGCATCTGCGGGCTCCGCCCCGGCGTGCCGGGGGTCTCCGACAACATCCGCGTGCGTTCCGTCGTCGGGCGCTTCCTCGAGCACACCCGGGTCTTCTACTTCGAGAACGGGGGGCGGCCCCTCGTCTACTGCTCGAGCGCGGACTGGATGGGGCGGAACCTCCACCGGCGGGTGGAGACCTGCTTCCCCGTCCTCGACCGGCGCCTCAAGCGGCGCATCTACAAGGAAGGGCTCGAGCCCTACCTCGCCGACGACACCCAGGCCTGGATCATGCAGAGCGACGGCAGCTACGAGCGCGCCGTTCGGAACCCGGACCATCCCGCGGCCGCCCAGAACCTGCTCCTCGCCAAGCTCGCCGACACCGGCGCCGGCCGAGGGCGCGTCGCCGCGAACGCCAAGCGCCGCCGCCGCGCCCGGGGCACCTGAGAGCGAGCCCCGGGGACTTCACCGCACCCGGCGAGACGACTCGGCGAGGCCGCGGGCCTGCTTGGAGTCCCCGCTCATGGAGAACCTTGCCTTCGCGCACTGCGCGCGCGAGCACGTGGTTCAGGGAGTCGCGCCAGTACTCTACTTCGTCGCGGCGGTAGACCAGGATGTCCTTCGGCATGTGGAAGCTGGCCAAGGCGCGCCACAGACGATCACGACCGGGTCGCGCACCTGCCCGTAGCGATGGATGCGCCGTCAGAGGTGTTGTGGTCGGTCAGATGACTCCAGCGCTACTCCCGGGCCTCGGCAAGCGCCCGTTCGAGCAGGTCGGCGACCCCGAGCACCGGGGCCCATCGGCGCAGGTAGTCGACATCGAGCTCCCGGTCGCGCAGCTCCATCACTCCCTGGACGTCCGTCCACTGTCGCTCCGACACTTCGCCGCCACGGCGGTACCACACGAGCTTGGCGAGCACCGTGTCCTCCGCCGACGCTATCCACAGGCGCCGGACGATCGGATCATCGCCGACCGATTGCCGTACGCGTCTGGCCCGTGCACCGGCCTCGTACTCGGAGTCCTCCGCGACAAACACGTCGATCTTCAGTCCCGTTCCGAAATGAAGGAGGTTGAAGCTCGACCGGCGCCGCACCGCGTCGCGAACCGAGTCCTCGTCGACGTAGTGGTCCGCTTCGAGCGCCGTGCGGACCGCTTGCGCGTGCTCCTCGCGCAGATCCGCGATCACATCGACATCGTTCGTCGCGCGAAAGCGACCATGGAACGTGCTTGCGAGGGAGCCCCCTACATACCAGGCGACTCCCAGCCGATCCAGAAGGTCGATGAGCGGCGTCAGCGCGGCGAGGAGCTCGTCACCTTCATCCATCCTGCGGCTTCCTGGCGGCGCTCCACCGCCCGCGCGAGTGCGGCGCCGTAGTTCTGCTCGATCCACAGAAACCGTAGCGCGCACTCGTCGAGATCAGGGTTCCGCTGCCGCAACGCCGCCCGCGAGAGCGCGATCATCGACCGGCTGAAGCGCAGCCCCGCCCGTAGCCGTCCGCCGGGGCCCATGCACCGCAGCAGATCGAGCTGCGCGGCCGCGGCCCCGGGGCTGGTGTCGCAGGCTACATCCGGATTCGCCATCGCCAGCACGAGTCTACCGCGTTGAAGACGGCACATTGCCGCGCCAGTACCACCGGGCGGGCTCGAAGGGGCCACATTGTGCGAGCGCGATGTCGGCTCGGTGCAGCATCGGCACCGACATACGGCAAAGCTCTTCCCAAGCCTCGGCTTCCAGACTCCGTCGATGCCGGCGCCGGTAGTGCAGCCGGGTCTCTCGCGGCGCCTCCGCCAGCGCGGCACGGTGCTGTCAATGGCAACCGAAGGTTGCGCATTCTTGGCAATCGAACATTTCTCGGTTTGCGCGTGCGGTTGTCCCTCCTCCCAAGACGCATTCCGCGGAACGCTAGAGGCTCTTCGCCGCCTCGCACATGTGGCGCAGCTTGGCCCGCGCGAGGTCGCGCCCGAGCAGCCCGAGCCCGCAGTCGGGGGCGGCGACGAGGCGGTGCGGGTCGATGTGCTCCCGGGCCGCCCGCAGCCGGTCGCGGATCTCCTCCACCGTCTCCAGCCGGCTCTTCGCGACCGCCACCACCCCGAAGATGACGGTGGTGGCCGGGAAGGCCTCGAGCAGCAACAGGTCGTTGTGCCGATGCGCGTCTTCGATGGACACCGCATCGATGAGCGGCGAGCCGTCCACCGCCGCGGCGAGGCGCGCATAGCTGTCCCGCGAGGCTTTCGGATAGTCCGGATTGTCGAGACGATCCGGATAGCCGCAGCACATGTGCACGGTGCGGGTGACCCGGTCGGGACAGCCGTGGAAGACCCGTTCCAGGTGCTCGATGCCGTATTCGAGCGCTGCCTCGGGCTTGCGGGCAAAGACCGGCTCGTCGACCTGGATGAACCGGCACCCCGCCTCGGCGAGCGCGAGCACTTCGCGGTTCAGGGCGCGGGCGAGGTCCGCACCGAGCCGCTTCGGATCAGTGTAATGCAGGTCGGCGGTGGTATCCGCGATCGTCATCGGTCCCGGCATCGTCGTCTTGACGGGCCGCTCCGTGAAGGACTGGGCGATCCGCCATTCCCGGGGAAGGAAGTGCTCCCGGGCGGCGATGGGACCGGTGATGGCGGGCAGCCGGGCGCGGTAGGCGCCCCCCCGCAGATCCCGTTCCACCAGGCGTTCGAAGTCGAAGCCGTCGAGATGCCGGCAGTGGTAGTGGATGTAGTTCTCGCGCCGCACCTCGCCGTCGGTCGGAACATCGACCCCTGCCTCCCCCTGATCCTCGATCACTTCCCGAGTCGCGTGCGCGAGCATCCTCTCGGCGCCGGCGCCGAGCGCCTCCATCGCCCGGCCCCAACCCGCGGTGGGAGTCTCCGTGTCCGGCCCTCCGGGAGCGCGGAACCAGTCCGGCAGGGGGAGGTCGTCGGGCTTCGGGTAGGCCCCTATCGTCGTCGTCAACACCGTGCAGACTCCTCGGGTAGTGGCTGCCTCACGCGACGCCGCGCCCTCGCCGCTCACGTCACGAAGCGGCAGGATCGCAGGTCGGCGCGAAGAATGGATCCCCGACGTGGCGCGGGAGGGCCACACCGTCCGGTTTGCCAGCGGCCACCGCTTTGACTACGCTAGGTGACGGGATCGCGACATGCAAGGTACCGGCTTCAGCGCGCGAAGCGCGCGGGAGGGTACGTCCATCAAGACCATCCTGCTGCCTTTCAACGACGAGCCGCGGGCCTTGCCGGCCTTGGCTCAGGCCTGTCTCATCGCCCATCGCTTCGACAGTCACATCGAGGGGCTCTACTTCACGCGCCGGCCCCAGATCCTCCCGGTCGACGGAATCGCGCTCGCCGGAGCCGGCGCCTACATCGCCTGCATGAAGGACGATGACACCGGCCACACCGAAGCGGTGCGCGAACGCTTCGCCGATCTGATGGCGGAACGCGGTGTGCCCATGCGCCCCCTGACCGAGCCCGGCTCCGGCCCTTCCGCGAGCTTCGAGGCGGTGGAGGGCTTCGAAGCCCAGATCGTCGGCGACCGGGCGCGGCTCTTCGACATCACCGTGATCGGGCGCACCTCCGACCAAGCGATAACGGACTGGGAAGCGATGTGCGAGTCGGTGTTCTTCGAAAGCGGCCGTCCGGTGCTGCTCGCCGCTCCCGAGACGCCGGAAGAGATGGGGCGCAACGTCGTCATCCACTGGAATGCCAGCCACGAGGCGGCGCGCACCATCGCCGCGGGCATGCCCTTCCTGAGAGAGGCGGACCGGGTGTTCATGGTGACGGTGGCGGGAGCGGAGGTGCCGGGGCCGAGCGCGGAGGCCGCGGTCGCCAACCTCGTGCGCAGCGGCATCAGCGCCGAGAGCCGGACGGTCGAGGCGGACGGACGCAGCGCCGGCGAGGCGCTGCTCGAAGCCGCGAGGAGCGTGGGCGCGGACCTGATGGTCAAGGGCGCATACACCCGCGGGCGCCTGCGCCAGCTCGTGTTCGGCGGAATCACCCGGCACGTGCTGTCGCACGCCGAGCTTCCGGTGGTGATGGCGCACTGAAGAGGGCGGGCCGGGGATCCGGCTCGCGCGCTCAGCGCGATTCGTCGCTCAAGAAGAACGCTTCCCCGTCCCCCCGGTCGCGATCGGAACGGGGGCGGGCGAGAGTCATTTCCACCAGGAGATACCCGGAGGCCATGACCTGCTCCGGGCGGTAGCCGAGGCGCCCGGAGAGCTCGAGCATCTGGTCGTGCTCGAAGTCGCTGAGCGGCTTTCGGTAGCGTACCGGAGCGCGCACGCAGACCTCGGCCTCGTACCCCGCCCCTTCCCACAACGCGCGGAGTCCCCGCCAGTCGACATCGGGCCGCGGGCAGTACAGGAACCAGGGACGGCTCGTGTGCCGGGTCGCGTCGAGCAGGCGCTCCACCGCCTCCGTCAGCACGGGACCGACCACGCCGCACTCCACCACCAGATCGGTGCCGGAGAGGAAACGCCGGAGCTCGGGCCCGGGGGGACCGGCGCCGAGATCTTCCGCGAATGCGGCATCGATGAAGCCCAGGTGGCGGGCGTACTCGAGCGCAACGGGGGCGATGTCGAGCCCCCCGATCTCATGGCGCCGGTCATCGCGCCGGTGCCGCGCGAAGGCGGCCCGGTCCGGCTCCCAGTTCACCCTTCCCGTGGCTCGGTGCCAACCCCCGGCATAGTGACGGTAGAGGGCCGGCATGGTGAGGTCGTGGCGCAGGAGCGCGCCGATCGCTCCGTAGCCGCAGGCGAAGTCCAGCATCCGTAGCCGGCCGCCACGGCCGCGCGCGCGCGCGATGGCCGGACCTTTCGCGCGCAGCCATGCCGCAACGACCTCCGGCATCCGGTAGTCGGCGGGACGAAGGCCCTGGTAGTAGGGTCGCGGATCGTCGAGGTCGTAGACCTGACCGAAGTCGTCCTTGTGCATGAGCTCGAAAGTGTCGCGATAGCTCATTGGT
>CAYFYD010000214.1:0-7091 GCA_964347195.1 uncultured Ectothiorhodospiraceae bacterium | reverse complement strand
GCGAAAGCGGGAATCCATCCCGGTCAACCAATCCCGAAGCTCGGAGTCTGAAGCCCTCAAGCCGACTTTTGAAGAGCCCTGCCTGCCCTGTACAGGGCTCGTTCCGGCCGGCGCCGGGTGAAGCGGACAGGGTCCGCCGGTCCTGGGGAGCGCAGGGGCTGGTCCGGGGGGCGGGGCGGCCCGCATGATGCGGCCCTCCACCGCAGCGCAGGCCGACCCCCATCCGCTGCCCGCACCGGGGCACGACCACAATGACCCTGCCTGCACTATCATCGGCCCCGCTCCATGGATTCGACCCGCGACGAGATCCTCACCCTCGACGGCCCGAGCGCTCTGTCGGGCTTTCGCCGCGAGCGGCTCCTCGCCGAGTGCCGGCGCCGTCTTCCCGCGCTGCGCGCGCTCACCGCCCGCTACCGGTACTACGTGGCGCTTCGCGGCGTCCTCGGCGAGCCGGACCGGACGAGGCTCCTCGCGCTCCTCGAAGTCCGCACGCGGACGCGAGAAGAAGAGCCGGCGCTCATCGCCATTCCGCGCCCCGGTACCGTATCGCCGTGGTCGACCAAGGCGACCGATATCGCCGGGCGATGCGGTCTGCACGCGGTCGAGCGCATCGAGCGGGGCAGGTGCTGGCACTTCCCGGACGCCCGCGAGCCTCCGGCAACGCTCGCCGCGGCCCTCGGTCCTCTGCTGCACGACCGCATGACCCAGGCCCTTCTCTCTCCTCGCGACGCGGCGGCGGCGCTCTTCGCCCGCACCGGCGCCGCGCCGGTGCGCGAGATCGACATCGAGGCCGGGGGCCGCGCCGCACTGGAGGCGGCGAACGCGACGATGGGACTCGCCCTCGACGAGGCGGAGATCGGGCATCTGCTGCGCGTGTTCACCGCGCTCGGGCGCAATCCCCGCGATGTCGAGCTCATGATGTTCGCCCAGATCAACTCCGAGCATTGCCGCCACAAGACCTTCAACGCAACGTGGACGGTGGACGGGGAAGCCCAGGACCACACCCTCTTCGAGATGATCCGGAGCACGCAGGCGAAGCGACCCGGCGCGGTGCTCTCCGCCTACCGCGACAACGCCGCGGTCATCGAGGGCGCCCTCGCGCAGTGGCTGGAGCGCGAACCCGGTACGGGTCGCTACCTCGCCCGCGCGACACCCGTCGACATCGTGCTCAAGGCGGAGACCCACAACCACCCGACCGCCATCTCTCCCTTCCCGGGCGCCGCGACCGGGGCCGGAGGCGAGATCCGCGATGAAGCGGCCACCGGGCGCGGCGCGCGCAGCAAGGCCGGACTCACCGGGTTCTCGGTGTCCAACCTCCGGATCCCCGGCTTCGTGCAGCCCTGGGAACGGCACTTCGGAAGACCGGAGCGCATCGCGTCCGCTCTGGAGATCATGACCGAGGCGCCGCTCGGCGCGGCCCGCTACAACAACGAGTTCGGCCGCCCCGCGCTCGCCGGGTACTTCCGCACCCTCGAGGTCGATGCCGGCGCGGACGGGGCGGCGGAGCTGCGCGGCTACCACAAGCCGATCATGGTCGCAGGCGGCCTGGGCGCCATCCGCCGCGAGCAGATCGAGAAGGGGGCGATCCCCCCGGGGGCACATATCCTGGTCATGGGGGGCCCCGCGATGCTGATCGGGCTCGGCGGGGGCGCCGCTTCCTCCCTCGCGGCCGGCCGGAGCGAGGCGGACCTGGACTTCGCATCGGTGCAGCGGGACAACGCGGAGATGGAACGCCGCTGCCAGGAGGTGATCGACCACTGCGTCGCGCTCGGGCCCTCCAATCCGGTCCTCTCCATCCACGACGTCGGCGCGGGCGGGCTGTCGAACGCCGTCCCGGAGCTCGTCCACGCCGCCGCCCGGGGCGGTGCCTTCGATCTCGCGTCCATTCCCGTCGCCGACCCCGGGATGTCCGCGCTCGAGCTCTGGTGCAACGAGGCGCAGGAGCGTTTCGTGATCGCGGTGGAGGAGTCGCGGCTCGAGGACTTCGCCGCGATCTGCGCGCGGGAGCGCTGCCCCTTCGCGCGCATCGGCACCGCGACGGAGGAACGTACCCTGCGACTCTCGGAAGACGAAAGCCGCCCCGTGGTGGACATGCCGCTCGAGGCCCTTCTCGGCGGCCCCCCCCCGATGCGCCGGGAGGCCACCCGCCGGCCCCCCGTGCGTGCGCCGTTTTCGACCGCCGGCCTCGCGCTGCGCGAGGCGCTCGACCGGGTGCTGGCGCTGCCCGCGGTGGCCGACAAGAGCTTCCTCGTCACCATCGGCGACCGGAGCGTGTCCGGTCTCGTGTGCCGGGACCAGATGGTGGGTCCCCGGCAGGTGCCGGTCGCCGACTGCGCGGTGACCGCGAGCGACTACTCCGGGTTCCGGGGCGAAGCGATGGCGATGGGGGAACGCGCCCCCGTCGCCCTCGCGAGCGCGCCGGCCTCCGGCCGGATGGCGGTGGCGGAGGCGCTGACGAACATCGCCGCCGCGCGCATCGCGGACCTCGGCCGCGTGGTGCTCTCGGCGAACTGGATGGCGGCCGGCGGCCGGCCCGGAGCGGACGCGGAGCTCTTCGACACCGTGCGCGCGGTGGCCCTCGAGCTCTGTCCCGCGCTCGGGATCTCGATCCCGGTGGGAAAGGACTCCCTGTCCATGAGGACACTGTGGACCGAGAAGGGGCGCGGGCAGGAGGTGAGCGCGCCGCTCTCGCTCGTGGTGTCCGCCTTCGCGCCCGTGCTCGACGTGCGCAAGACGCTGACCCCGGAGCTCCGGCTCCCTCCCGAGGGCAGCGATCTCCTCGTCGTCGATCTCGGGCGGGGAAGGCGGCGCCTCGGCGCTTCCGCCCTCGCGCAGGTGCATGACGCGATCGGAAGCGAGCCGCCGGACCTCGACTCCCCCGAAGCGCTCGTCGACTTCTTCCGGTGCATGCAGGCGCTGAACGACGCCGGGCGGATCCTCGCCTACCATGACCGTTCCGACGGCGGCCTCGCGGTCACTCTGTGCGAGATGGCCTTCGCCGGCGGCTGCGGCCTCGACATCGACCTCGATGCGCTCGGTCCGGACTGGCGGGCCGGCCTCTTCTGCGAGGAGCCGGGCGCGGTGCTGCAGGTCGCGCGCCGCGACCGGGAGACGGTGCTCGCCCACCTCCGCGCGTGCGCCTCGCTGCGCGAACACGTGCACCTCATCGGCGCGCCGGCCGAAGGCGACCGCGTCGCCTTCCGGCGCGGGGGCCGGACGGAGACGGCGCTCTCGCGCCGCGCGCTGCACGCCCGGTGGTCGGAGACGAGCTTCCGCATGCAGGAGCGGCGCGACCACGCGGATTCGGCCCGCGAAGCCTTCGCCCGGATCCGGGACCCGGAGGAGCGGGGCTTGCGCGCGCGCCTGACCTTCTCGACCGAAGCCCCGGCCGCGGCCGCGCTCGCGTTGCGCCGGCCCCGGGTCGCGGTGCTCAGGGAGCAGGGAGTAAACGGACACCGGGAGATGGCCGCCGCCTTCGACCGCGCGGGCTTTGAATGCGTGGACGTCCACATGAGCGAGCTCGAGACGGGGAGCCGCTCGCTCCGCACCTTCCGGGGGCTCGCCGCCGGGGGCGGGTTCTCCTACGGCGACGTGCTCGGCGCCGGCGCGGGCTGGGCCGCCTCCATCCTCTACCACCCCCGCCTCCGCGCGGAGTTCGAGGCCTGGTTCGAGCGGCCCGACACCTTCTCCCTCGGGGTGTGCAACGGCTGTCAGATGTTCTCGCGCCTCGGCCCCCTGCTCCCCGGAGCCCGGCACTGGCCGCGTTTCGCACCCAACCGCTCGGAGCAGTTCGAGGCGCGCCTGGTCATGGTCGAGGTGTGCGCCTCGCCCTCCCTGTTCCTCGCCGGCATGGAGGGCTCGATCATTCCGGTGCCGGTCGCACACGGCGAGGGACGGGCATGCTTCGCCGAGCCGGGGGCGGACGGGGTGGACCCCGGCGCGCTGGTCTGCCTGCGCTACGTCGAGAGCGACGGGGAGACCGCGACCCGCTATCCCGCCAACCCCAACGGCTCTCCCCTCGGCGTCACCGGGTTCACCACTGCGGACGGCCGGGTGACGGGCATGATGCCGCATCCCGAGCGGGCGTTCCGCAGCGTGCAGCACTCCTGGCACCCGCCCGGATGGGGAGAGGAGGGCCCCTGGATGCGGATCTTCCGCAACGCCCGGAAGTGGGTCGGCCAGTAGCCGCTGCGCACACCCCGGTGTCTGCCGGCATGCGTATCCGGAGGGATCGGGGAATCGGATGCCGCAAATCCGCAACTGCACGCCGTGCGGCGGGAACCCCACTCCATGGATTGTCCTTACAATGCACGCATCCGGACTCGCGCGCGCGACCGCGCGGGCGCGACGCAACGCCACCAGGAATCACGGGAGACGGGCAATGCTCATCAAGCAGGCCGAAGACATCAGGGCGTCGGAGGTGACGCCGGAGAACATCTACCGCGAACGCCGGCGCTTCATGCAGGGCGCCCTCGGCATCGCGTCGGGAGCCGCCCTCCTCGGCGGTGCGGGACTCTTCGCCGCGCCTCCCGCCCGCGCCCTCGCCACCGATCCGAACGCGGACGGCGCGGTGCTCGAAGACATCGTCGAGAGCGGGTTCTCTACCGGCGAGGAGCTCACCTCCTACGACGACATCACCCGTTACAACAACTTCTACGAGTTCGGCACCGGCAAGGGTGACCCGAAGCGGCGCTCGGGACGCTTCAAGCCGAGGCCCTGGCAGGTGAGCTTCTCCGGGGAATGCGAGCGGCCGGGAGAGCTGGACCTCGACGAGGTGATCGCGCCCCACCGGCTCGAAGAGCGGATCTACCGCCTGCGCTGCGTCGAGGCCTGGTCGATGGTCATCCCCTGGGTGGGCGTGCCCCTCGCTCCGGTGCTCGCGCGCTTCCGCCCCACCTCGAAGGCGAAGTACGTCGCCTTCACGACCGTGCTCCGGCCCGACGAGATGCCCGGGCAGATACGCTCCTTCATCGACTGGCCCTACGTGGAGGGCCTGCGCATCGACGAGGCGATGCACCCCCTCACCCTCCTCACGGTCGGCCTCTACGGGCGCGTCCTGCCCAACCAGAACGGCGCCCCCATCCGTCTCGTGGTGCCCTGGAAGTACGGCTTCAAGAGCATCAAGTCCGTGGTCTCCATCGCCTTCACGGAGAACGAGCCGCCGACGACCTGGCACCTCCAGAGCCCCCGCGAGTACGGCTTCTACTCCAACGTGAACCCCGACGTGAACCATCCCCGCTGGAGCCAGAAGCGCGAGCGCCGCATCGGCTTCCTCGCCAAGCGCGACACCCTGATGTTCAACGGCTACGCGGAGCAGGTCGCGCACCTCTACCAGGGCATGGACCTCGCCAAGTACTACTGAGGCGCCCCGTCGCGGCGCATCGCGGAGGCCAGGGTGGCCAGGGAGCAACGCCGGAGAGCGGGGGAGACGCTCCGGGGAGCGCCTCCCCGCTGGCTGAAGCCCACCCTCTTCGGGGCGGCGCTGATCCCCTTCGGATACCTCGCGGTCGGCCTCCTCACCGGCGGGCTCGGCGCGAACCCGGTGGAGACGATCACCCATGAGAGCGGCCAGTGGACACTCCGCCTGCTGCTCGTGACCCTGCTCGTCACCCCGCTGCGCCGGGCCACCGGGCTCGCCTGGCTGGTGCGCCTGCGCCGCATGCTCGGGCTCTTCGCGTTCTTCTACCTGATGGTGCACTTCGCCACCTATGCGGTGCTCGATGCGGGACTGGACCTCGGGTACGTGGTGGAGGACGTGCTCGACCGCCCCTACATCACGGTGGGCTTCCTCACCCTCTGCGCCCTGGTGCCGCTCGCCGCCACCTCGACGGACGCGATGGTCCGGCGCCTCGGTGGCGCCCGCTGGCGGCGCCTGCACCGTCTCGCCTACTTCGCGGGCGCGGGAGGGGTGCTGCACTTCCTGTGGCTCGCGTCCTCCAAGGCGGACCTGCGCGAGCCCCTGATCTATCTCGCCGTCCTGGTCCTGCTGCTGGCGGCCCGCATTCCGGCGCTCGCCGCGCGGCTCGGCCGCCTCGCGCCGCGGCGCCCGGGCGCGGCACCGCGCCCCACTCCCCCCGCGCCCCCCGCCGGCTGAGGGTCAGGATCGAAGGCATGAAGGCCGGACTTCCTCCCGCCACCAGTCGATGCGGGCGAGCGCCCGCCGTCTGACCCGGGGAGCGAAGACATGAAGGCCCCCGCTCGTCGCTCCGGGTCCCGCCGCCGTGAGGGACGGGTCCGCGCCCCCGAGGGCCGCCCGGCGACGGCGGCGGGGAAGGCCCCGGATCCGGGTGACGTTGCGCTCTTCCGCCGATCGGTGGGCCCGGTCCGAAGCGTGGAGGACCCCCGGCCCGCCGAGTGTCCCGTCTCGCCCCGGAAGGTCCGTCCGAAGCCCCGGGGCTCACGCCTTTCGGGGTCCTCGGCTCCCTCCTTCGCCCTCGCCGAAGCGGGGGAACGCCTCGCCTACCTGCGCCCGGGCCTCCGGAGCCGGGTGCTCCGGGACCTCGGCCGCGGCCGGTGGGCGGTGGAGGACGAGGTCCACCTGCGCGGCATGCGCGCGGCCGAAGCCTTGCGCGCCGCCGAGGACTTCGTCAGGGCCGCCGCGGAGGACGGCGTGCGCTGCGTGCGCATCGTGCACGGCAAGGGACTCGGGTCCGCCGGCGGCCGATCCGTCATCAAGGGCGAGATCGATCGCTGGCTGCGGCATCACGATGCGGTCGACGCCTTCTGCTCGGCCCCCGACGTCGACGGGGGCACCGGCGCTCTGCACGTGCTGCTTCGCCGCCGGGCGAACCCCTGAGCAATGCGCCCGCGCCGACCGCGCCCGCCGGCGCCGAGTACATCGTCACCACCGCTTGGCGGAGCAGGTGCCGAGCAGTGGTGAAGATGACATCTCGAGTATCGAGATTCGTCGGCCGAAATGGATTCCCGCTGACCAAGGGAATGACATCATCTGGACAAAATGCGTCACTTCTGTGACCGTCGCCAAGCCCTCCATAGCTACGATTCTCGCGCAAGAGCCGTCATTCCCGCGGTTCCCTCGCAAGAGCCGTCATTCCCGTGGTTCTCGCGCAAGACTGCGGATCCATACTCTC
>CAYFYD010000213.1:0-7147 GCA_964347195.1 uncultured Ectothiorhodospiraceae bacterium | reverse complement strand
GTGACGTTTCGAATTCACCTCGCCTCTGGTCGCGTGATTCGAGAACCCGGATAGGTGTAGATCTCGGTTTGATTCCGGGAAGTATGCGCAAGTGGTCGAGATGATTGGATTTTCAAGGATAGAGTGATTTTGGAGTGAGCGAGCGCCGGGAAGCGCACCGTGAGTCCTTTTCCGGCGCAACCGCCACCGCATGCGCTATGCCGAGCTCAAAGCCCGCCACCTGCCCATCGGCTCGGGCGTCGTCGAGGCCGCCTGCAAGACCTTGGCCACCCAGCGTCTGAAGCGCTCCGGCATGCGCTGGCGGCCTGCCGGCGGACAAGCCATCCTCACCCTGCGCGCGCTCGTGCAAAGCGGACGTTTCGACCCCGTGTGGGCATTGCTCTCCCGTAAGTATCGCCCAACCGTGAACATCCCGGACAACGTCGTGGCCTTCCCCCACAAACATGCCGCCTGATGGCTCAGTTTCAGACCTGCACCCTACGACCTGGCGCTGTGTTGGCCGGAGAGCGGCGATCGGGAATGGTGAGCCGCACGATGTGCCGGACAGGCGAACATCGTACTAATAGGTGGCGCGGCCTCCGCTCAGGTCGAAGACCCCGCCGGTGGTGAAGGAGTTCTCCTCCGATACCAGCCAGGCCACCATCGCCGCGATCTCCTCCACCTTCACGAAGCGGCCTCGCGGGATCTTCGAGAGCATGTAGTCGATGTGCTCCTGGCTGATCTGGTCGAAGATCCGGGTGCGGGCCGCGGCGGGGGTGATGCAGTTGACCGCGATGTCGAGGTCCGCGGTCTCCTTGGCGATCGACTTCGTGAGCGCGATGACGCCGGCCTTGGCGGCGCTGTAGGGGGCGGCGTTGGGGTTGCCTTCCTTGCCCGCGATGGAGGCGACATTGACGATGCGCCCGTAGTTGCGCTCGCGCATGTGCGGCACCAGGCTGCGGCAGCAGTGGAAGACGCCGTTCAGGTCGATGTCCACGACCCGATGCCACTCTTCGAGCGGGTACTCCCAGGACTTGATCGAAGGGCCGGCGATGCCGGCGTTGTTGACGAGGATGTCGAGGTGCCCGAAGGCGTCGAGGGTGTGCCGCGTCGCGGCATCCACCGCGCCCGCGCCGGTGACGTCCACCTCCACCGCGAGCACCTGTCCGGCGGAGCGCAGCGCCGCCTCGCTCTCCGCGAGCCCCCCGGGGTCGCGGTCCCACAGCGCCACCGCCGCCCCGGAGGCGAGCAGGCGTTCGCTCACCGCGTAGCCGATCCCCTGTGCCGCCCCCGTCACCACTGCACAACGCCCCTCGAGGTCGATCCGGTTCATGCCGCCGAGCCCTGATTTGCCTGCGAAGGGGTGATTGTCGTGCCTGCCTCGCCGGCCGGGCAAGGCGCGAGCGAGGGAGCGCCAGGATCCTTTGATGCTGGCGCGGACGGCGTTGGTGCCCCCCGGTGCGCCCTATTTGCCCTGCTCACCCCTTGGTTGCAGGCATTCCGGGTCGCCGAGCGCCCCGAATCGTCCATTGGAGCCCTCCCCCCGGCCCCGAAGCACAGGCCCAGACGCAGCATCAAATGCCCTGGAGGGAGCGCAAGACCCTTCAGAGGTCGAGTTCCGGGGTTCGAAGTACTGGAATCAGGCGATGGACTCCCGCCCCCGATCGGGGTCGAGGGCAGGCTTGCGCGGGAATGACGAGGAGTAGCGTCCTGCACATCGCCCGTCATTCCCGCGCCCCCTCCCGTCATTCCCGCGTCCCCTCCCGTCATTCCCGCGTCCCCTCCCGTCATTCCCGCGCAAGCGGGAATCCATTTCGGTCAACGAATCCCGAAGCTCGGGGTCTGAAGCCGTCATGCCGACTTCCGAAGAGCCCTGCGCGGGCGCGTCGAGCAGTACCCGCCGCGCCATGCCCGCGAGGTACATGGAGCCGGCGACGCAGAGCAGGTCGCGCGGCGCGAGGGAGCGCAACGCCTCGCGCATCGCATCGGAGGGTTCCGGCAGCGCTCGCAGCCGGGCCGAAGGGACCAGGCGACGCAGGTCCGCCGCCAGCGCTTCCGCCGCTCGGGAGCGGGTGCTCTCGGCGGTGGTGACGTAGACCCGCCGCGCCCGGGTGAGAAGCTCGGGCAGCACTTCCTCCGGGTCCTTGTCCGCCCCCAGCGACACCACGAGGTCCATGGCGTCGTGTCCGAGGGTGTCGATGAGGCCCGCGAGCGCCGCCGCCGACTCCCGGGTGTGGGCGCCGTCCACGAGGACCCACGGGGAACGCTTCAGGATCTCGCCCCGCCCGGGGATGCGGGCGGCGGCGATCGCGAAGGCGGCCCGGTCCCGTGCACGGCTGCCCGCGAGCAGGCCGAGGCGGTCGAGGCAGGCGATCGCGAGGGCGGCATTGTGGGCCATGAAGAGGGCGGGATGGGAGAGGGTGACTTGTATCCGCTCCGCCCGGCCGACCGGCATCTCCACCCGGCAGGCTCCGGCATGCTGCGAGAAGGTCGCGCCGATCTCGGCGTCGATCCCGAACACCTCGGCGCTCTGCTCCCGGGCCCGCTCCCGTATCACGCGCGCCGCCGCGGCCGGCACCCGGCCGAGCACGAGCGGCACCCCGGGCTTGACGATGCCGGCTTTCTCCCGGGCGATCCCGGGGATCTCCGGGCCGAGGCGCGCGGTGTGCTCGCGCTCGATGCTCGTGATGCAGGTCACCTCGGGCCGGACCACGTTGGTGGAGTCGAGACGGCCTCCGAGGCCGGTCTCGAGGACCGTCCAGTCGATACGCGCGTCGTGGAAGAGCAGAAACGCCGCCGCGCTCAGCACGTCGAAGAAGCTCGGCGCCAGCGCCGGCCGCTCCCGGGTCTGCGCCTCCGCGTGGGGACGGACCCGCTCCAGGGTGCGCTCGAGCGTCCGCTCCGATATGGGGCGGCCGTCCACCCGGAAAGGCTCGGCCCAGCGGTCGAGGGGCGGGGAGGTGTAGGTGCCGGTGCGGAGCCCCATCCCTTCCATCGCGGCCTCGGTCAGGAGAGCGGTGGAGCCCTTGCCCTTGGAGCCCGCGATGTGCACACAGCGAAGCCCGCGCTGCGGATCGCCCAGGCGCCGGAGCAGCTCCTCCATGGGAGCGAGGCCGCGGCGCTCGCGCTCGCGCGCTCCGCGGGGCTCGGACCGGACGAGGCTCTCGATGTACCCGGCGGCGGGGGTATGCGCTTCCCGCATCGGCGTTTCAGTCGGGAGCGAGCTCCGCGGTGGAAATGCCCTTCTGCCGGCAGGTCGCGGTCAGGGTGTTGAGGAGCAGGCAGGCGATGGTCATGGGGCCGACCCCGCCCGGTACGGGAGTGATCGCGCCGGCGCGTTTCCTCGCCGCCTCGAAGTCCACGTCGCCCACGAGGCGCGTCTTCCCGTTCCCGGCGTCGATGCGGTTGATGCCGACGTCGATCACGGCCGCCCCGGGCCGGACCCAGTCGCCCTGCACCAGTCCCGGCCTTCCCGCTGCCGCGACGAGGATCTCCGCCCGCCGGCATTCTCCCGCGAGGTTCCGGGTGCGAGAGTGGGCGATGGTGACGGTGCAGTGCTCGGCGAGCAGCAGTTGGGCCATCGGCTTGCCGACGATGTTCGAGCGCCCGAGCACGAGTGCTCTCGCCCCGGCGAGCGTGCCGAGCCGGCGCTCGAGCAGCATCAGGCAGCCGAGCGGTGTGCAGGGCACCATTGCCGCTCCCCCGTTCGCGAGCAGTCCGGCGTTCCGGGGGTGGAATCCGTCCACGTCCCGGGCCGGGTCGATCGCCTCGATCACCGCCTCGTCCCGGATCTGTTCCGGCAGGGGAAGCTGCACGAGGATGCCGTTCACGCGCGCGTCGTCGTTCAGACGCCGCACGAGAGCGAGCAGCGTCTTCTCCGAGGTGCCGGCGTCGAGGCGATGCTCGAAGGAGGCCATTCCGGCCTCCCGGGTCTGGCGCGCCTTGTTGCGCACGTAGACCTCGCTCGCCGGGTTCTCGCCGACCAGCACCACCGCGAGGCCCGGAGTGACGGAGTGCGCCTCGTGCAGGCGGGCGACCTGCCGTCGAATCCTCTCGCGCAGGCCCGCGGCGAATGCCTTGCCGTCGATGAGGACTCCGGTGTCGCTCGCAGCTTCGTTCATGGGTATCGCGGAACAGCCTCCGGGCGTCGCGAACGCCGCGGCAGTGTGAGCGGCGGCCCCCCTCGTCACTTGCTCGACAGCGACATCGGCTTTTCGCGGGGCGACCCTCCATGGTGTCCACGCTCCGGGGCGGATGCGTTCCGGGTTCCGGTCCGGCGGGGACGGCCGGTGTCGCTTTCCGGTAACACAATGTCGCGGACGCGCCAGCAGCAGGCTCCGAGCCACTTAATCTTCCGCGGTCACTCCGCGGCGCGGCCGTCCGACCCTTCCCGGCGCGCGCCCACCGCCAGGAGCCCCGCTGTGAACGATGAAGTCGATCTTGACGAGGGTGAAGATCTCGATCTGCGCACCCTGCCGGACGACGAGCTCGTCAAGCAGATGCACGACGACCTCTACGACGGGCTGAAGGAAGAGATCGAGGAGGGCACCCATATCCTGCTCGAACGGGGGTGGGGGCCGAAGAAGCTGCTCGACGAGGCGCTGGTCGAAGGCATGCGCATCGTCGGCATCGACTTTCGCGACGGCATCCTCTTCGTGCCCGAGGTGCTGCTCGCCGCCAACGCGATGAAGGGTGGCATGGAGATTCTGCGCCCGCTCCTCACCGAGACCGGAGCGGAGACCATCGGCACGGTGGTGATCGGCACCGTGAAGGGAGACATCCACGACATCGGCAAGAACCTGGTCGCGATGATGCTCGAGGGCGCCGGCTTCGAGGTCTTCAACATCGGCATCAACAACCCGGTCGAGAGCTATCTGGAAGCGATCGAGGAGCACCAGCCCGAAATCCTCGGCATGTCGGCGCTGCTCACCACCACCATGCCCTACATGAAGGTGGTCATCGACACCATGGTGGAGAAAGGGATCCGGGACGACTACATCGTGCTCGTCGGCGGCGCGCCGCTCAACGAGCAGTTCGCCGAGGCGATCGGGGCGGACGCCTACTGCCGTGACGCCGCGGTCGCGGTGGAGACCGCCAAGGAGCTGGTGGCCCGGCAGCGGGCAGCGAGAGCGGCGGCGGTCTGAGCCCGCATCTCTCTACCTCGGCTTCGTGAGCTACGGGCGTCGAGATGCCTCGGAAAGCGGACGCACGGACCGAGAGACCTGTGCGGGCTCGCGGGGCACAGGTGCGGCGCAGGCTTCTGGCCCGGCGGCGGCCGTCCGGAAGGGAGAGGCCCGCACCGTGCCGGAGGGCACCCTGGTGATCGCATGCGGCGCGATCGCGCACGAGATCGTGGCGCTCCGCCGCGCGAACGGGTGGGATCACCTCACCCTCCAGTGCCTGCCCGCCGACCTGCACAACCGGCCGGAGCGGATCCCCGAGGCGGTGCGGGCGAAGATCCGCGAAGCCCGGGGCCGCTTCGATCGGATCTTCGTCGCCTACGCGGACTGCGGCACCGGCGGTCTTCTCGATGCGGTGCTCGAAGAGGAGGGCGTATCGCGGATCCCCGGCGCGCACTGCTACGGCTTCTTCGCCGGCTCCGAGCTCTTCACCCGGCTCTCCGAAGCCGAGCCGGGCACCCTCTATCTCACCGATTTCCTCGCCCGCCACTTCGATCGCCTCATCCTGCGCGGGCTCGGCATCGATCGGCACCCCGAGCTCGAGCCCCTGTACTTCGGCAACTACCGCAAGCTCGTCTACCTCGCGCAGCGCGAAGACCCCGATCTCCTCGCGCGAGCGCGGGCGGCGGCAGCGCGGCTGTCGCTCTCCTTCGAGCACTGCGTGACCGGCTACGGGGACCTGGAGGGGGCGCTTCGCTCCCTGCCGGTGGCGACGCGGGAAGCCAGCGGAGCTCGGTGAGCAATGCGGGCCAAGCTCATCACGGTGTACTGGCGCGACATCCCGGCCCAGGTCATCGTCCGGCGGGGGCGGACCAATACCAAGCGCGCGCTCCCGGAACGCTTCCACACCGCCATCGACCGCGCCGCGATGCGCGCCGGCAAGGGCAGCAGCGACAAGTACCTGGAGGAGTGGCGGCGGGTGTCCCGACCCTGCGGGAGCGACATCGAGGAGGTGATGGCGGCGGAAGCGGCGCGGCTCGAGGCGGCGTTCAGCGACGAGCGGCTCGAGGCGATGGTCAAGGCGGGTGGCGTCGATCCCCGGCCGGAGGAGTAGCTCCGGTGTACGCGGTGCGTCGCTGGTCGGTCCGCCACGCGCGTCTGCTCGAGGCGCTCTACACGGTCTTCGAGACCCTGCTCGAAGCGCTGCATCCGGTGTTCCGGCGCATCGGCTACCGGCGCCTGGAGCGGCCGGTGGCGGCGGTGGAGGGCGCGGTGAAGGGCTTTCTCTTCGACTGCCGGATGTGCGGCGACTGCCTGCTCGGATCGACCGGCATGGCCTGTCCGATGAACTGTCCCAAGCAACTGCGCAACGGGCCCTGCGGCGGGGTGCGCGCCGACGGGAGCTGCGAGGTGGAGCCCGCGATGCGCTGCGTCTGGGTCGAGGCCTTCGAAGGGAGCCGCCGCATGCGCAACGGCGGCGCCATCCGGCAGGTGCAGGTGGCCTTCGATAACCGGGTGGCGGGCCGCTCCTTCTGGCTCGAGGCGGCGCGCCGGCGCGCGGCGCAAGAGGCGCCGGAGCGATGAGCTGCCCGGAGCCCGCGGCGGAGTGGCCTTCACCGCCCCCGGGCCACTGCTCTCCGGGGCGCTTCGAGCAGGTGCTGCGCAGCGGCCGCTTCGCGGTCACCGCCGAGCTCTCGCCCCCGGACTCCGCGGACCCCGGAGAGGTGTACTCGCGCGCCCGGGTCTTCGACGGCTACGTGGACGCCATCAACGCCACCGACGGCTCCGGCGCGAACTGCCACATGTCCAGCGCCGGCGTGTGTTCTCTGCTCACCCGTCTCGGCTACTCCATGGTCATGCAGATCTCCTGCCGCGACCGGAACCGGATCGCCATCCAGGGGGAAGTGCTCGGTGCCGCCGCGATGGGGGTCGCCAACATCCTCTGCCTCACGGGGGACGGGGTGCAGGCGGGGGACCATCCCGCCGCGCAGCCGGTCTTCGACGTCGACGCGGTCTCGCTCATCACCCTGGTGCGCAGGATGCGCGAC
>CAYFYD010000212.1:0-7148 GCA_964347195.1 uncultured Ectothiorhodospiraceae bacterium | reverse complement strand
CGGGGCGCTTCAAACGCCCATGATCGGGGCGACCCGCACCCCCCGCCGGTCATGTAAGATGCACCGAACGCCAGTGCGAGGAGAAGCCGGCATCGGGCCTTTTCCGGGGCAACCCACACCGCCCCCTTCGCCGCATCGGCGCCTCATCCTCCACGTCGGGATGGCGGTCCCGACCGAAGGGATCCGCTTCCCGGCCTTCGGGCCTTCCGGTGCTCGGGCCTCCCTTGCCCCGGCCACCCCGTCTGCGACACCCTATGGCGGGCTCCGACCCCGGGGGAGCGGTCACGAGGAGACTGCCATGAGCGCCGGCCGACGCATCCGGAACATCTACGAGACGCCGTTCGAGCCCTACGACATGGACGGCCCGCTGGAGAAGGACAAGAGCTGGCTGCCCGTGAGCTGGACCCGGGAGTCGGGGCGCGGCTGCTACCTGATCCGCATGGAGCCCGGGTCCGAGACCATTCCCCACGAACACCGCTGCCGGGAGGAGTTCCTCATTCTGGAGGGCGAGCTCATCGAGAGCGACGGCACCGTGCTCAAGACCGGCGACATGGTGAGCTACGACCAAGGGACCTTTCACAACTCGCGTACCGAAACCGGCTGCCTGTTGATCGGTTTCGACTGGCTGCCATGAACGCGGCGAGAGAGGCAAGAACCATGTCCGAACAAAAGACGATCGCGTTCTTCCCGGAAGGCGCCTTCGGCCCGGCGCTCAATTCCGTGGGCATCGCCCAGGCCTGCACGGCGCTCGGGCATCGCTGCGTGTTCCTGCGCGACCCGGGGTTCGCAGGCGTTTTCGAGGGCTACGGCTTCGAGGAGCGCGAGGTCAATCTGTCCGAGCCGATGGCGCCGGAGGAGATGGCGCGCTACTGGTCGGACTTCATCAACGGACACATTCCGAACTTCGACAAGACGCCCTACGAACAGATCGACAACTACGTGAAGGAGTGCTGGGAAGCGATCGTGGAGACCGCGAAGTGGGCGGAGAAGGACCTGCCCCGGGTCCTGAACGCGCTCGGTCCGGACCTCATCTGCATCGACAACGTGGTGCTGTTCCCCGCCGCCAAGCGCTACGGGGTGCCGTGGGTGAGGATCATCTCGTGCAGCGAGAACGAGATCCCCGATCCGGATATTCCCCCTCACCTGTCGGGCTGCGGCGAGCACGACCGGGAGGGTTTCGAGAAGTACCGGAGACGCTTCAACGAGGTCATCAAGCCCATACACGACGACTTCAACGCGTTCCTCGAAGCGTGCGGCGAGGCGCCCTACCCTGTCGGCGAGTTCTTCGAGCCCTCGCCCCATCTCAATCTCCTGCTCTATCCGGAGCCGGTCAAGTACCGCCGCCGGCACCCGCTCGACGAGAAGCGCTTTCAGTATCTCGAGGGCTGCGTGCGCAAGGACGAGCCCTACGAGGTCCCGGACTTCGCAACGAAGCGCGACGACCCCTTGATCTATCTGAGCTTCGGCTCCCTGGGGTCGGGCGACACCGCATTGCTCGAGCGGATGTTCGTCACGTTCGGAAAGCTGCCGTACCGGGTGCTCGCGAACGTCGGTGACTACGAAGCGCAGTACGCGGGTTTCGATCTGCCGGGCAACGTCAGGATCGCGTCATGGTATCCGCAGCCCTCGGTGATCCCGCAGGTCGATGCGGTCATCCATCACGGCGGCAACAACAGCTTTACCGAATGTCTCTACTTCGGAAAACCGGCCTTGATCATACCCTACATCTGGGACGGGCACGACAACGCCACTCGGGTGCAGGAGACCCACCACGGCCTCGAGATGCACCGGACCGATTGGAGGGACGAGGATCTGGCCGCCGCGCTCGATACCCTGCTCAACGACCGCTCGATGCACGACAAGCTCGCCGCCACCAGCGCCCACATGCGGTCCCGGGACGGCACGCAGAAGGCGGCGCGCCTCCTGGACGGACTGTTGAGGTAGGCCCGGTCCGACCGCACCGTACTGGCGGCGCCCGCGAAGGAACGCGCCGGCCTCCAACCCTCCGGAGGCGGGCTTCCCGGTGCGGCAGGTGCGGCAACCGCGTCGCGACCCGCAAGGGCGTGTGGACGCGCGGGCATCGAACCCTTCTCGGCCGGGCGTCGTCCCGGTACGCAGGAGGCGGCGCGGCCCCTCCCGTCACTCCCGCACCCCCTCCCGTCACCCCTGCGCCCCCTCCCGTCATTCCCGCGCTCCCTTCCGTCATTCCCGCGGAAGCGGGAATCCATATGCGCCAGCCGTACACGGATGCCTTGACGTGAGCCTCGGAGAGGGCGATGTTTGGCACCGATGGTTCTCCCGTGGGCGGTTGCCGCCGGGGAAGCAGGGCGGATGCGGCCCGGCGCCCTACGGCGATGCCGACAGGATAACCAGTAGTTGAATCAAACACTTGACACCCAAGTGGGGGCGCCGTGGCGTGAGGACTCTCCGCCCCGCTGAGGCGCCACTCGCCTGCCAGGGAGGTATCCATGAAGTTCCGGCATCCACGCAGACGAAAAGCTAGCGCTCTCGGACTCACCTCGGCGGCGGCGGTGCTCGCTGCCGGTCTCGGGTTCTCCGCCTCCGTCATGGGGCTCGACAAGGTGAACTTCCAGTGGAGTTGGATCCCTACCGGGTTCTATGCCCCGATCTCGGCCGGGATGGCCAAGGGATTCTACGAGGAGGAGGGAATCGACCTCACGGTCAGCACCGGTCGCGGCTCGGGCGACGCGGTCAAGAAGGTGGCGGGAGGAGGATCCCCGATCGGTGACGGCGACATCTCCGCGGTGATGTCGGCGCGCGCGGAGGAAGGGGCTCCCGTGAAATGCCTCATGCACGAACACAACCACTCGCCGCACTCCCTCTTCGTCCTCGCGAGCACCGGCATCGACCACTTCCAGGATCTCGCGGGAAAGACCCTGGCGACCACGCCGGGGAACAGCCATCGCAACTACTTCCCGATCGCGGCCCGCATGGCCGGACTCGATCCGGATACCGTCAACTGGACCGTCGTCGATGCGACCGCCATGCCCTCACTGCTCATCAACAAACGGGTCGACGGCGTGCCCTACTTCACCTCCAACGCTTCTTTCGTCGAGCCGCAGGCGAAGGCGATTGGCGATGAGCTCGTGGTCATTCCCTTCGCCGACTACGGCTTCGACATCTACTCGTACTGCATCTACGCGCGGGACGACGTGATCGAAGAGCAGCCGGACATGCTGCGGCGTTTCCTCGCGGCCACCGTGCGCTCTTTCGTCTGGGCCCGTGACAATCCCGAGGAAGCGGCTCGCCTTCACAAGGAGCGCTGGCCCGATACGAAGTATGAGGACAACCTGGCGGGCTGGGTGGATCTGAGCGGAAACATGTTCGGCAAGGACAAGTCGGTAAACTGGACGGGGCACTACGACATGGCGAAGGTCCAGAAGACCTACGATGTCCTCGTCGAGTCGCGTGGCCTGGATCCGGACTTCGCGGTGGCGGACGTGATCCACGACGGCCTTCTTCCGCCGAAGTAGCCGGTTGAGCTCGATGTCCCGTCGCTGAAGGGGAGTCTGGCGCAATAATCGAGATCGACAGAGTAACCAAGACCTTCAGGTCGCTCGACGGGGCGGACGTGCAGGCCCTGCAGGCAGTGAGCCTCGCCATCGAGCGCAACGAGTTCGTCTCCATCGTCGGTCCTTCCGGCTGCGGAAAGTCGACTCTGTTGCGCTTGATTGCGGGGCTCATCGGACCTTCTTCGGGGCAGGTGGCCATCGACCGCGTCGCGGTCGATGGGCCGCGTCGCGACATCGGCGTCGTGTTCCAGGCGCCGACGCTTCTGCCTTGGGCCAACGTGCTCGACAACGTCCTCTTCCCGCTCAGGATCCTCCATCGGCTCGCGCCCGACAGCCCGGCAAGGGCACGCGATCTCCTGCACCTCGTCGGGCTCTCCGACTTCGAGCGGAAGATGCCTTCGGAGCTTTCCGGAGGGATGCAGCAGCGCGCATCGATCTGCCGTGCACTGATCACGGATCCGGACATTCTCCTCATGGACGAGCCCTTCGGCGCTCTGGATGCGCTCACTCGAGAAGAGATGAGTCTCGAGCTGCTGCGCATCTGGCAGGAACAGCCGAAGACGATCTTCTTCGTTACCCACTCCGTGCCCGAAGCGGTGCTGCTCGCGGACCGGGTGTGCGTGATGACCGCGCGCCCGGGGCGGATCACCGAGATCATCGATGTGCCGCTGCCCCGGCCGCGCTCCTACGAGCAGGAGTCTCTGCAGGAGTTCCAGAACTGTGCCAGGAGAATCCGACAACACATCTTCGGAGACGCGTCCGCCTCCGCCCGAAGCGGCGCGGCGTAGGCTGGAGCGCCTGTGGTACCACAGCCGCAGCTTCGTGCTGCCGCTGCTGGCGGTGCTCATCATCGGCGTCGCCTGGGAGGGTGCGGTACGCCTCTTCGACATCCCGGTCTACATGTTTCCGGCCCTGAGCGTCATCTGGAGCGAGTTCCTCACCAACGTCGGCCTGGTGCTGAGCCACACCCTGGCGACCTTGGGCACCGTCCTCGGGGGATTCGCGCTCTCCATCGCGATCAGCGTTCCCCTGGCGGTGCTGATCGCTTCCTCGCCCCTGATGGCGAACGCGATCTACCCGCTCCTGGTCCTCACCCAGTCCGTGCCCAAAGTGGCTCTTGCGCCCATCCTGGTGGTGGTCCTCGGCGCGGGCGAGGTGCCGAGGCTGGTGGTGACCTTCCTGGTCGCGTTCTTTCCCCTCGTCACTTCGCTCGCGACCGGACTGCTCACGACTCCGGCGGACCTGATCGAGCTCGCCCGCTCCTACAAGGCGACGTGGTGGCAGGAGCTGGTGCGCATCCGCTTCCCCTCGTCGGTGCCCTTCCTGTTCAACGGGCTCAAGCTCGCCATCACCTTCGCGGTGGTGGGAGCCACCGTCGGGGAGTTCGTGGCCGCGGACAAGGGCCTCGGCTACCAGATCATGGCGGCCACCGCGTTCTTCAACACCCCCGCCGCCTTTGGCGCGCTGGTGATCCTGTCGCTGCTCGGCATCGTCCTGTTCCAGGCGGTGGTGATCATCGAGAAGGTGTTCTTCTCCTGGTCGACGCCCATGGAAGCGGACCTGCGGTGAATCGACGGCCGGGACGCGGGCCGCGCACTCGCGGCGCCCCCGGCGGATGGTGAACGCCGAGTCCTCTCGCCGGGAGCGTCGACGCGAAAGAGCGCTCAGGCCGCGTAGTACGGCTTCTCGCTCTTGACCGTGACCCGGTGGAGCAGGCGCCGGCGCCGGGCGTCGAACGCTCGGCGCGAGTGCGCCACGCGGCGGTTGTCCCAGATCAGCAGATCGCCGATCCGCCACTCGTGCTCCCAGACGAACTCCGGCCGCGTCAGGTGTCGCCACAGCGCATCGAGCAGCCGGTCGCTCTCCTCGACCGGGAGGCCGAGGATGTAGCCGTTGCCGGCCCGCCCGAGATAGAGCGCCTGCTTGCCCGATTCGGGATGGGTGCGTACCACGGGATGACGTGCCCCCGGCCTCCGGGTCTTGTCGGCAGATGCATCGTAGCCGGGGCGGAAGCTGCCGTCCGCCACCACCGCGGCGTCGTGGATGGACTCTCGTCCCTCCACCGCCCGACGCATGTGCTCGGGCAGAGCCTCGCAGGCGCGGACGTTGTTCGTGAAGCGCGTGTTGCCGCCCTCCGGCGGCACCCGTTCGGCGTAGAGCAGCGTCGCCGAAGCCGGGATCTCGAACATCGACATGTCGGTGTGCCAGGTCGCCTCCCCCGCACCGAGCGCGCCGATCGGCTTGCCGTCGCGCTCGACGTTGGAGATGAGCTCCACTTCCGGCGGCAGCTCTTCGGGCTTGCCCCCGTACTCGTATCCGTCGGCGTGGTGCAGCTCGCCGAAGCGGCGCGCGAATGCGACCAGTTGGTCATCGTCGAGGCGCTGGCCGCGGAGGAGTATCACGAGATGGTCGATCCACGCGCTGCGTATCGCCGCGAAGACCTCCTCGGAGAGCGGTGCGCTCGCATCCACTCCCCGTACTTCGGCCCCGAGGGCACCCCCGGTGGGAAGAATCTTCACTTTGTCCAGGGTATTCACGCTTCGGCTCACGATACCCTCTCGTGTTTGTCGTGAAAACAGATTCGGGAAGGGCGCTGTCCCGGACGTCCCGGGAGCGCGGGCATCTTGCCCACGGCGGGCCGAAGGCCCGTCACGAGAGAGTACGGGCGAGACGCCTGCGCGAGGCCAGTATCGTATCCCACGATACCTTGAAGCTTGCCGGAGATCACCTCAGCCATGACCGACACCCTCCTCACCGGACAACGGAGCGTGCACTGCGGCACGGGTGCGCCGGCTTGGGGAACGGCGTTCTTCACGAGGCACTGACCCTTCGTCTGCACCATCATCCCATCGAGCGAGACCGAGACGGAGACCGACGCTTTCGGGACCTCATCTCCCTCGCGCCGCGACGCCTCGAACGCCTGTACGTCCCGCAAGCAACAAGGCCGCGTCGACGATGGCGGAGCGAAAATGTCTCTGCGCAACGATACCGTTCCATGTTTCCCTTGCCGTTCCGCCCCTTCCTGCTCCGACTGCAAATCATGGCTCGCGACGTATCCCAGCCGCACGACCATCTGTTTCGCGCCGTGTTCTCGGACCTCGCCGAGGCGGCCGGGTTCCTGAGTGCCCATCTGCCGGAGTCGCTCGGACGCGAGCTCGACTGGTCCACCCTGAGCTTGCAGCAGGGCAGCTTCATCGACGAAAAGCTGCGCGGCTCCGAATCGGATCTGCTCTATGCGGTCGAGCATCGCACGACCGCCGACCGGGCGGAGCTGCCGTTCGGCCGGCGGCGTCCCTCGCAGAGGTGCAACGCGTCGCCGATCGGATCCGGGAACGGGCAGGCCACGGCGCCAGCGGCCGCACGAGGCTCGACACGGTATCATGGGCGGAGCCGTTGTCCAGGACTTCTTCATGTTCCGCAACAGACGCGCCTCGGCTCCACCCGATATAGCAGGATTGCGGACATTTTCGGAGCAGGACGACCGATCGCCCGCTCCGGTGTTCGTCGGCCGCGAAGAGGTTCTGACCGACGTTGAAAGGACTGTGCGCTGGGTCGCCCATGGCGATGCCCAAGGGGGGATCCGACTGGTCTATGGCGCCCCGGGCGCCGGCAAGT
>CAYFYD010000211.1:0-7162 GCA_964347195.1 uncultured Ectothiorhodospiraceae bacterium | reverse complement strand
TGGCGGAGGAGCTGTGGCCGGAGGTCGTGCACCTGCACGCCCACTTCCTGCACACGCCGGGCTCGGTGGCGCGCTACGCGAGCCTGGTCCTCGGCCTGCCCTGGACCTGCTCGGCCCACGCCAGGGACATCTGGACCCTCCCGGAGTGGGAGAAGCGCGAGAAGCTCGCGGCCTGCCGGTGGCTGGTGACCTGCACCGAGACGAACCGCCGTCACCTGGACGCGCTCGCGCCCTCGCCCGGGCGGGTAGAGCGGGTGTACCACGGGCTCGATCTCGGGCGCTTCGCCGCCGCCGGCCGGAGCCCGAGCCGGCGAGACGGCTCCCTCGCCTCCGATCCGGTCGTCATCCTGTCCGTCGGCCGGGCGGTGGAGAAGAAGGGCTACGAGGACCTGCTGGACGCGCTGGCCGCCCTCCCCGGAGGGCTCCACTGGTGTTTCGATCACGTCGGGGCGGGGCCGGCGCTCGCGAGACTGAAAGCGCGCGCGGAGAGACTGGGCATCGGCCCCCGGGTCCGCTGGCGGGGCGCCCTCACCCAGGAGGAAGTCATCGCGCGCTACCGGAGCGCGGACCTCTTCGTGCTCGCGAGCCGGATCGCCGCCGACGGCGACCGTGACGGCCTCCCCAACGTGCTGATGGAAGCCCAGAGCCAGGGCCTCGCCTGTGTCGCCACTCGGGTCTCCGCGATCCCGGAGCTCATCGAGCACGGCGCGACCGGGTTGCTCTGCCCGGAGCGCGACCCCGCCGCTCTGGCGGCGAGCATCGAGCGGTTGATCCGCGCTCCCGACCTGCGTGAAGCGCTGGGTCGGGCGGGAAGGCGCAACGTGGCGGCGAACTTCGACATGCGCGGCGGCATCGAGCGACTCCTCGGACGCTTTCGCGAGGCGCGGGCAGGGGAGGCGGTGGTCTGAGAATCGCGTTCTACGCTCCGCTCAAGGCGCCTCTCCATCCCGTGCCCTCCGGGGACCGCCTGATCGCACGCCTGTTGATGCAGGCACTGGAGGCCGCCGGCCACGAGGTGCGTCTGGCGTCGACCTTTCGTTCCCGGGACGGGACGGGGGACGGAAGGCGCCAGCGCCGGATCGGGGACCTGGGCTCGCGTCTGGCGGAGCGATGCCTGCGTCGACTCGGCGCGTCGGGCCGCGACCCGCCGGAGTGCTGGTTCACCTATCACCTCTACCACAAGGCACCGGACTGGCTCGGTCCCCGCGTCGCGAGCGCGCTCGGCCTTCCCTACGTCGTCGCGGAGGCCTCGGTGGCGCCCAGGCAGGCGGGCGGGGCATGGGAGCTCGGCTACCGCACCTCTCTCGCCGCCCTGGCGCGTGCCGATACCGTAATCGCGCTGAACTCGAGTGACCTGCCCGGCCTGCGGGCGGTGCTCCCCGCCGAGACCCCGCTCGTGCGGCTCCCGCCCTTTCTCGACGATGCTGGTCTGGCCGGGATCGCGCGCCGGCGCGCAGAAGTCGCCTCCGAGCACGCGCTGCCCGCCGGCGAGCCCTGGCTGGCGGCAGCGGCGATGATGCGTGCCGGGAACAAGGAGGACTCCTATCGCTTCCTCGCCCGTGCCCTGGGTCTTCTCCTCCACCGGCCCTGGCGGCTCTTCCTCATCGGCGACGGCGTCCGGCGCGCCGCGGTCGAGCGCGCGTTCGCCGGCGTGCCCGCTTCCCGCCTGCGTTTCACCGGGGTGCTTCCCTTCCCCGCGCTGGCCCGCATCGTCGCCGCCTGCGACCTCTTCGTGTGGCCGGCGCTCGACGAGCCCCTCGGCATGGCGATGCTGGAGGCGCAGGCCCTCGGGGTTCCCGTGGTCTCGACCCCCACTCGGGGAGTGGCGGACCTGGTGCAGGACGGGGTTACCGGCCGGCTCGTCGCTGATCCGAGCCCGGCCCGCTTCGCCCGCGCGGTGGAGGGACTGCTCGGGGACGAGGCCCGGCGGCGCGGTCTCGCCGAGGCCGCGCGCCGGAGGGTGGCGGAGCGGCATTCGCTGCGCGCCGCCTCGAAGCGCCTCGGGGCCTGGGTCGACGCCGCCGCCTCGCTGCGCGCGGAGCGCAACCGGAGCGGCGCCGCGTCGGGCGGGGGGAGCTAGTGGAAGCGGGCGGCGCACTTCGCGTGCTCATGGTGCGCCATGGCCGTACCGAGTGGAACGAAGGGGGGCGCATTCAGGGCCATACCGACATTCCCCTGAGCGAAGCGGGGCGCGCCCGGCTCCGTGCGCTGCGAATTCCCGCGGGCTTCGAGGGCTTCGCCTGGCGATCGAGTCCGCTGCGGCGTGCGGTGGAGAGCGCGGTGCTCCTCGGCGCCTCGGAGCTCGAGGTGGACCCCCGTCTGATGGAGATGCATTGGGGCGACTGGGAGGGCGAGACGCGCCCGGAGCTTCGCCGGCGGCTCGGTGTGCAGATGGAGCGCATGGAGGAGCGGGGGATCGACTTTCGCCCTCTCGGCGGGGAGTCGCCGCGGGAGCTGACACGGCGCCTGAACGCATGGCTCGGCGACCTGCGCGCGGGCGGACGCGGCGTCATCGCGGTGACCCACAAGGGCGTCATCCGGGCCGCACTCGCCCTCGCCACGGGCTGGGATCTGCGGGGCCGGGCCCCGGTGCGCCTCGATTGGGAGCGGGGTCACCTGTTCCTCAGCCGGGAGGACGGGCTGGAGATGGAGGAGATGAACATCGCGCTTCACCCGCCCGCCGCCCGCCGCGCGCTGTCGCTCGGATCGACGCTCCGTCCCCGTTGCTGACGACGCTGTCCGAGCGGGCATCCATCGCCGGTTCTCCGGTTCTCGAACCCGGGCAATTCGTGCTTTGCCCTTGTCGCTGGCCATCGCGTCGGCGCTCGCCTTTGCCTCCGGTGCCCTCGGGACGACCTGCGGCGATTGAGGGAACGACGGGGCGGCCGGCTTCTATAATGGAACGCTTCAATCGCTCAGCGAATAGCGACCCGCCGCAGTGGGGCTACTCACGTACACCTCGACGAGGAGCCGAGCATGAACGAGCCCGAAGACACCGCCAGCGCGGTCCCCAGCGGCCCCCCGACTCCGATGACCGCCGAGGGGCTGGCGCAGACTGGAGGATGCCCCGCCACCATGAGCAGAATGTGGGAGAGCGAGCTCGAACTGCGCGACGCCCTCACACGCACCGTGCAGGCACGACGTCCGAGAGCATCCGCGAAGGAGATCAAGGACACGGTCGACCGCTTCCTCGCCTTCGACGACTGCCAGGACGATCTCCCGCAGGTATGGAAGTACAGATGGCACGCGGATCGCGAAGCGCGACGCAACGGCCAGTGAGCCAATGCTCACCTTCCACGACTACACGCAGCTCATCCGCATCAGCCAGCGTCGAATCACCGCCGCATGGCACGACCTCGCCGGAGAGACGGTGCACGTCACGCCGACAGTGGCGGCGCAAGCGGCCGAAGGAGCACTCATCGCCGCACCGCCCGGCCTGGCCAGAAGCTGGGCGGAAGATGTGCGCCGAATGCTGCCCCGGCGCATGCGCGCCGCCGAGCACTCCCACCCCCGATATCTACGAGGTGGATTCCAAGCTTGATCCGTAGAATGGCTCATCCTCGGACGCGGGGCGGGACGCCATGGGCGGCTTGTGTGCGAAACGGGAACGGAGTCGGTCGGGATCGGGGTGATGTTGATCGGGCGTCCGGCGGCGACCGCAGCGACACCTTCATCGGCAGCGCTCGCGACGAGCGCTTCGACGGGCGCTCGGGTAACGACAACTTCGTCTTCAGGCCCGGCCACGGGAACGACGTCATCTCCGACTTCCACGACGGAGACACCATCGTGCTCAGGGACATGGGGGTCACCAAGTCCCAAGTGCTGAACGCCGCATCCGACAACGGGGACGGAGGGGTCCGGATCGACCTCCGTTCGCACGGAGGGGGCACGATCACCCTCTGGGGCTTCCCTCTGGAGGATCTGGATGCGTCGGATATCCTCCTTTGAGCGGTATTGACGGAGTGTTGACGAAGCGCCGCCCCGGCGCCGGAATGTCCTCGGGAACCTGACGAGCGCGAGGGGCGAGCAGGCCGGGAGCCTGCCCCCCCGTCCGATGAGCTGCCCGAGGCGGGTGGCCCGATCGTCCCCGTTACGTTGGCCTTGACGGAGGAGTCCCAACGGGCTGGTATCGAGCGGAGAGGAGATTTGCCGAAGCCCGTATCGGGATTCTCGATGATCGATGCCGGCGGCTCGGGCCGGGTGCTCGCCGAGGCGCAAGTCGACAGCTCGGTGTGGCGGTTCACCATCGCGGCGGTCCGGTCTCCCCTTGCTCGTCGGAACAGACCGGAAGGACCGCCGCGCGGCTCATGGGAGGCGCGCCGCGCACGGCGACGCCCAGCCGCGCGCGTTGTCGGCCACGGGCGCTTCGATTAGGCTTGCCCGCCCTCGCGCGCGCTCCGCGGCGGCGAACCCGCCGGTGCTCCGGATCCGGTGGAGGCGGGCGGGGGCCGCGTGCCGTGCCGAGGGAGTCGACCCTTCGGGAGACCTTGCAGGATGGGCCGACACGCCAATGACGCGAGGGTGCTCATCTACAGCCACGACAGCTTCGGGCTCGGGCACCTGCGCCGCTGCCGCACCATCGCCCATTCCCTCGTCGCGCGGCGCAAGTGCCGGGGAAGGCCGGCATCCGGTGCACCACGCGATCCGGGCGCCGGTGCTCTACCTTCCCGAGTACGTGCACGAGGAGCCGGCCCGGGTCGCCCGCGCCTGGCGCCGGGCGAGGCGGCGCCCCGGGTATTGCGCCGCGCGCCGGATCTGGATCGCGGACCTGCGGCGCGACCCCACCCCGAACCGGGCGCGCCGCTTCGCCCAGGCCCTGGTGCTGGCGGAGGAGCTGTGGCCGGAGGTCGTGCACCTGCACGCCCACTTCCTGCACACCCCGGGCTCGGTGGCGCGCTACGCGAGCCTGGTCCGCTGGCGGGGCGCCCTCAACCAGGAGGAGGTCATCGCGCGCTACCGGTCCGGGGGCCGTTGGCCCTCCGGACTCCCCGGAGCCGGGGGAGCCCGTACCGGTCGCAGGGACATCCCGCCGGGAGGCGAGGTCGGGTGAGCCGGGTTCGCGGCACATGACGGCGCGGGTCCTGATCCACGTTCAGCATCTGATGGGGATCGGCCATCAGCGCCGGACTGCCCTCATCGCCCGTGCCCTCGACCGGGCCGGTGCCGAGGTGACGTACGTCTCCGGCGGGTTCCCGGTACCCGGGCTCGACGTGGGCCGTGCCGATCTCGTCCAGCTCCCGCCCGCCCGCGCCGCGGACAGCCGTTACCGGGAGCTGGTGGACGAAGAGCGGCGGCCGGCAGGAGAATCGTGGAAGCGGGATCGCCGCGATCGGCTGCTCCGGCTCCTCGGCGAACGCCGACCGCAGGTGGTGGTCACCGAGACCTTCCCCTTCGGCCGCCGTTTGCTGCGCTTCGAGCTGCTGCCCTTGCTCGAAGGGGTGGCCGGGCGGAGTCCGCCCTGCCGGCTCGTCTCCTCGGTGCGCGACATCGTCGAGCGACGCTCGAAGCCGGCGCGCGACCGTGAGGCGCTGGAGCTGGTGCGCTCCCGCTACCGTCGGGTGCTGGTGCACTCCGACCCCGCGCTCGTGCCCTTCGGGGCGAGCTTTCCCCACGCCGCCG
Source organism: uncultured Ectothiorhodospiraceae bacterium (assembly GCA_964347195.1). Classification (GTDB taxonomy): domain Bacteria; phylum Pseudomonadota; class Gammaproteobacteria; order HK1; family HK1; genus JAJEAD01. Next base: position 1,543 of record CAYFYD010000211.1, on the reverse strand, counting down.
AGATCGAGGACCGGCTCGCCTACACCGGCTACGTGGCGCAGCCGCCGGGACCGGACGAGGGAGAGGCCGGACGGAACGAGATCGTCGTCTCGGCGGGAGGAGGGCGGGTGGGCGAGGCGCTTCTCCGGACCGCGCTCGCCGCGCGTCCCCTCTCGGCGCACTCGGGGAGAAAGTGGCGGATCCTGGTGGGACCGGACCTGCCGGAGGCCGGGCTGCGCCGACTACGGGAGGAGGCGGATCCGGGCTCGAGCGTGGAACGCAACCGCCGCGACTTCCCCCACCTCCTCGCGCGCTGCCATGCGTCCATATCGCAGGCGGGCTACAACACCGCGACCGACCTTCTGCGCGCCGGCGCGCGCGCGGTGCTCGTGCCCCATGCGGAGGCGGATGAGCGCGAGCAGCAGGTGCGGGCCGAAGTGTTCGCCGCCCGGGGCTTCGCGGTGGTACTTCCGCCCGATCGCCTGAGGCCCGATCGCCTCGCGGCCGCTCTCGACGCCGCGGCTGCGCTCCCGCGTCCGCACGGGCCGCACATCGATCTGGACGGCGCGCGACGAAGTGCCGAGCTGCTCCTGGCGCTCGCGGAGGGGGCACGCGATGGCTGAGCACGGATGGCGGGCGCTTCAGAGCGAGCTCGATGCCTGGGCGGACGCGGGGGGGATCGCGACTTTCTGGTGGAGGGACGACGACGCGGGTCGAGCGTGCGCGGCGCTCGAGCGGTTGCTCCGCCTTCAGTCCCGCTACCGGGCTCCCCTTGCGCTCGCGGTGGTCCCGGAACGTCTCGACTCCGCGCTCCCTGCGCTCGTGCGGACCGGGCGGGGGGTGTGCGTGCTGCAGCACGGCTTCGCGCACTGCAACCATGCGGGAGCGCGCGAGAAGTCGATGGAGCTCGGCGCGCACCGGCCGCGGGGGCAGGTGCTGGGCGAGTTGCATCGCGGCTTCACGCAGCTCGCATCGGAGTGCGGGAAGGACTTTCTCCCGGTCCTGGTTCCTCCGTGGAACCGGATCGCGGAGGCGCTGCTCCCCGGGCTCCCGCCGCTCGGCCTGCACGGCCTGTCGACCTTCCGGCCCCGCTCGCAACGCAACCCGGTGTCGGGTCTGCGCCAAGTCAACTGCCACGTGGACCTCATCGACTGGCGGGGCGGGCGCGGAGGCCGTGATCACACCGCCTTGGCAAGCGAGGTCGCGGACCACCTGCACGCGCGTCGAGCGGGACGGGTGGACGCCGAAGAGCCGACCGGACTGCTCACCCACCATCTCGACCACGACGGGCGCGCGTGGGAATTCGTGGAGCGGCTTCTCGAACGCGTCGCGGACCACCCGGCCGCACACTGGTCCTCTCCCCGCGACCTCTTCGACCCTCGGGTTTCGGGGTTCGAAATGCAGGAATCGGGCGATGGATTCCCGCCTTCGCGGGAATGACGGAAGGTGGTGCGGGAATGACGGAAGATGGTGCGGGAATGACGGAAGATGGTGCGGGAATGCAGCAATGCTCATTTTGCTCGTCGGGTCCCGCGGCAGGACCGGCACGACCGTCGATCTGCCC
>CAYFYD010000210.1:0-7171 GCA_964347195.1 uncultured Ectothiorhodospiraceae bacterium | reverse complement strand
CGAGGACTCCCCCCTCGGAATCGATCAGGATGCCGATGGTCGACGTGGTGCCGATGTCGAGCCCGAGGAGGAGGCTCATGCCCGGCGCACCGCCTCGACCCGTTCCATGAAGCGCTCCACCCGCGAGCGGTCGACCGGATTCCAGGTGTCGCCGCCGACCTTGAGATGGGTGCCGACGATGCAGCCGTCCGCGACCGCGAGGATGCCGGCGATGTTGTCGGCGGTGCAGCCGGTGTTCGCGAGGACGGGGGTGGTGGCGCCCACCGCCCCCCTGACCCGATGCAGGTCGGAACGGTCGGCCGCCTGCCCGGTCATGGGGCCGGAGACCAGGACCGCGTCGGCGAGCGACGAGAAGACGGCACTGGCAGCCCGCGCCTCGATCGGGCGCCCGCCCACGGGGGCGGCGAACTCCGCGCTGATGTTGAACAGGAGCTTCAGGTCGTCACGCCCCAGATCGTGGCGCATGCGCACCGCCTTCGCCCCCGCTGGACGCCACAGCCCCATGTCGGAATCGTAGACACCGGTGAAGATCTCGCGCGCGAACGCCGCTCCGGTGGCCACCGCAAGGGCCACGGTGGCCACCGGGTCCCACAGATAGTTGACGCCGAAGGGCACTTTGACCGCGCCCTTGACGGCGGCCACGACCGCCGCCATCGCGGCAAGGCTCTCCGGCGAGGCCTCGAGCAGATAGGGGCGGTCCCCTTCGTTGCCGAACATGACGGCATCGACCCCACCCGCCTGCAGCGCCTCCAGGTCGCGCCCGACATACTCGACGAGCGCGTCGATGCTCCCGCCGGCGTCATAGCGGGGCGCGCCCGGAAGGGGCGGGAGGTGGGCCATAGCGATCACCGGCTTCGGGCCGCCGAGAAGCTCCTCGAGCCAACTCATCCTCTCGTCCTCCGGTTGCCCCGTCAGTCCATGAGCACGCCGCCGCTCGCGTTGATCGACTCCCCGGTGAGGAAGCGCGACCGGTCGCTCGCGAGGAACACGACGACCTCGGCGACGTCCTCCGGCTCTTCGATCCGGCCGAGCGCGGTGGCGGAGACGTACTCGTTGCGCACCGCCTCGGGCGGCATCCCGCGCAGCTCGCCCTCCCATGCGATCTCGCGTTCCTGCATCGAGGTGCGAACGTAGCCCGGACAGACCGCGTTCACCCGGATCCCGTGCTCCCCGACCTCCTTCGCCAAGGACTGGGTGAAGCCGACCACGGCGAACTTGCTCGCGGCGTAGTGCGCGAGCAGCGGGGCTCCGATCTTGCCCGCGAGGGAGGCGGTGTTGACGATGACGCCCTGTGTCCCGGACGCGAGAAAGCGGCGCACCGCCTCGCGGTTGGTGAGAAAGACCCCCTTGGCATTGACCGCCATGTTGGCGTCCCACTCCCCTTCACTGAGGTCGACCACCCGGCTCATCGTCGAGACGCCCGCGTTGGCGGCGACCAGGTCCAGCCCTCCCAGCCACTCGAGCGCGGCGGCGAAGGTCCGCTCGGTATCGGCGGCGCCGGTGACGTCGAGCCGAAACGCGCGAGCCTCGCTCCCGAGCTCCCCGGCCGCGGCCTGCGCGGACCCGAGATCGATGTCGGTGATCGCGACCCTCGCGCCCTCGCGCACGAAAGCCCGCACGATGGCCAGGCCGATCCCCCGCCCCCCGCCGGTGACCAGGGCTCGCCTCCCCCTCAGCAGCTCGCTACCTGACATGTCCGTTCCCGTATCGTGTTCGTGCTCGCCGTACTTTCATCGCGCCCCGGCCCCGCCCGGATCCCGTGGATCCAGCCGGCGCATCGCGATGATGGACTGTCCCGTCACGAAGGGCCATACCTGCGGTAGCGCGCCGATCTCGGACCGATGCTCACCATCGAGGGTGGCTTCGCGGGCACGGCCGCGGGTGCTCGGCGGCGCGCGTGTCCCTCGACGACCCTTGGGAGCCCGTCCGAGCGGTGGCGACCACGTGAAGGGGCCAACCGAGGTGCAGGGTGCGGGTCGGGGTTTCGGGATGGCGGTCATGAGCAAGGGTTGTCGCGCGCGGGATGTGGGCTGGGCAAGGCATCCCCCGCCGGCCAAGGTGTTCGTCGCCCGGGCTCGCGTCCTGATCGCGGCGGCATCGGACTCCCGCTCGGAACGTGTCGTCCGCGCCGGAGGCGGAGCTTCGACCCGCGTAGAGGTGTCCCGCTGGCGGCGGGCGGGGGAAGCGGATACGGTTCGCCGTGCCCGTCACCCCTCGGGAGAGACGCATCATGGCGAATCCGCCTCCCGCCCCCGCGGTCCCCGCTTCCGGTCCGGCCGGACCGGGAAGGCTTCCCGCCCGGATACGCGACGCCATCCGGGCACAGCAGGAATCGAGCGAGATTCTCATCGGCTGGATCCAGCTCGCCATCGTCCTCACCTTCACGGTGCTCTTTCTGCTCTCGCCGAAACCTCACGGCGACTCGGTGATGCTGTCGCCGGAGCCGTGGTTCCTCGGCGCCTACATCGCCTTCACCGTGGTGCGGCTCGCCCTGGCCTATCGCCGCCTGCTCCCCGCGTGGCTGCTGCACCTGTCGGTGGTCATCGACATGGGACTGCTGCTCGCGCTCATCTGGAGCTTCCACCTCAAGTACCAGCAGCCCGCCTCCTTCTACCTCAAGGTCCCGACCCTGCTCTACGTGTTCATCTTCATCTCCCTGCGCGCCCTGCGCTTCGAGACCCGCTACGTGCTGAGCGCGGGGTTCGCGGCCGCGGCGGGCTGGCTGCTGATGGTCGGCTACGCGGTGCAGATGGACTACGAGGCGCCGATAGTCACGAAGGACTACGTGCAGTACATGACCTCCAACAGCGTCCTCCTCGGCGCGGAGTTCGACAAGGTCATCTCCATCCTCATGGTGACCTTTGTCCTCGCGCTCGCGATCGCCCGCGCCCGTGACCTGCTGGTGCAGGCGGTAGCGGACCAGAGCGCCGCCTCCGAGCTCTCCCGCTTCGTGCCCGATCGGGTGGCGGAGCAGGTGCGGACCGCCGACGCCCCGGTGCAGGTGGGCCAGGGCGAGGTCGGAGAGGCCACCATCCTGTTCACCGACATCGAAGGCTTCACCACGCTGAGCGAGAGCCTCGCCCCCGAGCAGTTGATAAGTGTGCTCAACGAATACTTCGCAGTGGTGAGCGAGCCCATCGTGCGCCACGGCGGGGTCATCAACCAGTTCCAGGGCGACGCCATCCTCGCCACCTTCAACATGCCCGACGCCCTCGAAGATCACGCCCGCGAGGCGGTCGAGGCGGCCTGCGACATGCAGCGTGCGCTCCGGCGCCATCGCTTCGGGGACGGTCTCGCGCTCCGCTCCCGGATCGGCATCAACACCGGCCGGGTGGTGGGCGGCCTCGTCGGCACCGGCGACCGCCTCGGCTTCACCGTGCACGGAGACGAGGTCAACCTCGCGGCGCGCCTCGAGGCGCTCAACAAGGAGCACGGCACCCGGATCCTGGTCTCGCGCCGCACCGCCGATCTCGCGGGCCGGGAGCGTTTCGAGTTCGTGCCCATCGGCACCACGACGGTGCGGGGACGCCAGGCGAGGGTGGAGATCTGCAGCCTGTCGGTCGAAGGAGGAGACGGGAGCGAGCGCTGAGCCCGTCGTGCAAACGGCGCGGGCGCCTACGAGCGTCGGGACCCGGACCTACAAGTGTTCCCTCACCCGATGGTAGGCTCTCCCCCGTGACCCGGGCCGGGCCTCTTCGCCCTCCCCGCCCGGGTTCGGGAGCCGGGCGGGGAGACGCCTCCCGGCGGGACGCAAGACCGAAGCCGCCGTCGAATACGGAAAGAGCTGCGACAAACGGGTAGTATTCTCATGGCCATGCCCACCTTCGACCTGATCGCCATCATCGGTTCCGTGATCGGCTCCGCCTTCGCTGCCGTCCTCGCCTTGGGAATGATGATCATGCGCATCACGGCGCGCATCGACGCCGACCGCCGGGCCTTTCAGGCCGAGGCCGCGCAGGACCGCCGCGCGCTACAGGCCACGATGGACCGGCTACAAGCCACGATGGACCGATTCCAGACGGGAATGGACACCTTCCGGGCGGAAATGCAACGCCTCGCCGAACGCCAATCGCGCATCGAAGCAACGCAGGAAGCGCACCATCGCGCCCCGGGCGGCGGCGCGGACTGACGAGCGGTTCGACCGCTCACGGAGCCTGCGCCGGGCGAGCTTCCGTTTCGCGCAGGAGGCGTTCGATGTTGTCCCGCGCCGCGCGCTCGTAGCGTCCGGCGAAGAAATCGGTGACGAAGAAGCGTTCCCGGCCGAGCAGCATCCGGAGAAAGCGGTGCTGCTTGGGAAAGAACTCCTCGTCGCTGAGGTGGGGCAGCTCGTCGCGCACCGCCTGGCTGTCGCGCCGGAACTCCTCCCAGGGCAGCCCGAAGCTCGAAAGGTCGATATCGACCATGTAGCCCTCGTCCGGAGTCGCGGGCTCGGAAGGGTAGACGGTGACCATCACGAGCCGGTGGACCGTATCGCGGAATCCTTCGTCGAGGACGCCGCCGAGCCGCGCCACGAAGAGCTCCGCGCTCTCCCGTTCGTTGGTTCCGGGCGCGGCCCGGGCCTCCCACACCACGTCGTGGAACCACAACGCCATCTCCACCGCGTCGCGCTCATCGAGGAGGCCGGCGGCGAGATCGAGCTGCTCCAGGCAATGCCGGATGTGCCGGGCGGTGTGGTAGCGGCGGTGCGGCTCGGCGTAGCGGCGCGCGACCTCGTCGAAGACCCGGCCGGGGTTTGCCGGATCGGCGCCCTCGAAACAGCACCGCTTCAGCAGCGCTTCGAATCGATCCCTATCCACGCCTCAGTGTCCGGACGGCTCGGGGCGAGGCCCAGGGCAGATCAGTGCGTGGGCGTCCTCGATCGCCGCCGGACAGCGTAGCTCCTCGATGCAGAAGCGCTTTCTTCGGTTGACGACGACTTCGCTCGAAACGCTCGGCGATCGACATGACCCCTCGAGTTTATTGGACACGGTCAAAAGAACCAATCAGCCCTGGGGCGAGGCCTGAGTGCCTGGAACCCCTTTCCACCACTACGTATCGACCAGTCATGTTGGCGCCGCCACCTGCGTCCGTCACGAAGGCTGAACTTGGAGGATTTCACGGCCACACGCCAGTCAGGCAACCCGGCGAGCGGCCCGGCTTTCAGCCTTGCGCCCGGTAACGGTCGAGCTCCCGCCGCGCGTCCTCGTACTGGCGGTGGGTGCGGGTGAGCTTGAGGCTGAGCTGGCGCATCACGTCGAGGGCCAGCTCCGCGTTGTCCGCGAGCAGCTTGAGAAAGATCTCGTCGCTGATGCGCAGCGCCTGCAGGGTGCCGTTGGCGCGCAGGGTGGCCGAACGGGCTTCATTGGTGATCACACCGAGCTCTCCGAAGAGATCGTTCGCACGCAGCGTGGTGGCCACCACCACCCCCTCGTCGCTGTCCGACAGCACGTCGACCGCGCCCTCCATGATGACGTAGGCGCTATCGGCCGGATCGCCGCGATGGAAGAGCACCTCCCCGTCTTCGTAGGTCATCGACTCGCTGGTAAAGGCGAGCAGCTTGAGCTTTGCGGGGTCGAGCCTGGAGAACATCGGCACCCGGCGCAGGAGCTCCGCTTCTTCGTGGAGGCTGAGCGTCATCTCCCGTCCTCCGTATCGTTCGACGATACCGGCCATTCGCCCCTCACCCCGCGCCTCCCGACTCCACGAGCCGTCGCACGAGGCTGTCCGGCCGATTGATATCCTCGAACCTGCCCTGCTCGACCACGCGTCCGCCGTCCACCACCAGGGTATGCCCGAACTCCTCGGCAAGGCTGGCATGGTGCAGTGACCAGATCAAGGTACGCCCCTCGAACTCCGCGAAGAGGTTGTCCATCACCCGCCTCTGGGTCGCCGGGTCGAGCGGCGCCGTCGCCTCGTCGAGCACCAGCAGGTCGGGGCGCTTCATCACCGCGCGCGCGATGGACACCTTCAGGCGCTGGGCGGGGGCGAGACGCGCGCCGCCGATGCCGACCTCGTAGTCGAGCCCGATACCGGCGATGGCGCGCCGCAGGTCGAGCGCTTCCACCACCTCGCGGACGAGCTTGCCCACCGTGGCTGCGCTGCGCGCCCGGCCGTACACGAGGCGCCCGAAGAGGATGTTGTCCTGGACCGATACCGCGGGGTTGAACGCGCCGCGGTCGAAGAAGTCCACCGGCGGCGGACCCTCGCCGAACCCTTCGGCGAAGACCCGACGGGCGCCCAGCAGATCGCTCTGGAACGCGTCGTCGATGATTCCCAGGCGGTGACGGGCCGGGATCAGCTTGAAGGGAAGCGACAGGAGCAGACCGCGGTCCTCGGCATCGAGCGACCCGTAGGCGCCGCCGCCGCAGCGGGCGAGCAGCGCCCGGAAGCGGGGCAGATCGCCGGCGTCGATGAAGCTGAAGCGCTCGAACATTTCGTTGCCCGGCTCCACATCGGCGAAGAGCTCGAGCATGAGCTCCGCCACCGCCGCCCCGACGGCGAGGAAGCGGTCCGTCAGTCCGGTCTCTTCGAGCACCCGTTGCACGTAGGGGTTGTCCGCCAGCGCGTCCATCGCGAAGGCCGGATCGCGGGGGGTGCCGAAGACCAGGTTCTCGGCCACGCTCATGTTGGCGTTGTAGGCGTCGCGATCGAAGAGCTCGACGAGGGAGCCGGACCGGGAGCGGCCGAGGCGCTCGTGCAGCGCCGCCCGGGCCTCCAGGATGCGCGACGCGAGGGCGGGCACCCGGGCGGGGTCGACGCTGCCGCGCAAGCCCAGCTCGAAGACATCCTCCTCCATGTCCGCGACCGCGAGCACTTCGAGCGCCCGCTCCTCGAGCGCCTCCGCGCCGGCGACGCCGGCGCCCGCGTAGTCGATCCAGTCCGCGTTCGGGTCGCGCTCCGAGTTGCCGGAGAGCCGGGCCTCGCGGATCTCCTGCGCCCGGGAAGCGGAGGCGCCGCCTTCCGCCTCGCGGACCGGACGGTGCTTCAGGCTGTAGAGCAGATTGTCGCGCAGGGTGCCGGAGTGCAGGCTCGCCTCCTGGCTGACGTAGGCGATGCGCCGGCCGCTCACCGCTTCCGCGCTCTGCACGAGGTCGAGGCCGGCGACCTGGATCGAGCCCCGGTCGGGGCGGCGCAGGGCGGCGAGCACCGGCCCGAGGCGGTCCCGCCCCCCGCCGCCCGGCCCCAGCACCGC
>CAYFYD010000209.1:0-7176 GCA_964347195.1 uncultured Ectothiorhodospiraceae bacterium | reverse complement strand
AATCCCGAAGCTCGGAGTCTGAAGCCGTCAAGCCGACTTTTGAAGAGCCCTGTGGTGCGTAGCCAGGAATTCATTACCCGATCGCGGATGTGCGACAGTGGGGTGGGCGCCGCTGCGGCCGGCACATGGCTGGTTCCGAGGTCCTCGGAGACCTGCAGGGCGCCACGGCCCCTGCCGCTCATGAGATTCCGCTGCCCCGAAAGCGCCCTTCCTTGACGAAGGGATAGATGCGAGTGATGTCGGCGTTCGATTCCGCGTTCTCGAGCCGCCGCCACAACCCGTGGACCGACGACGCCAGCACCTCTTCCCCGCCGGATGCCTCGAGCGCCTCCAGGTAGAGGCGCAGATCCTTCTCCAGCAACCGGGAAGTGAAGCCCGTATCGTAGGTGCCGGGGAGGATCCGGTTCGGGAACTTGTCCGCGGTCGCGCTGTTGCGCCCGGACGAGGCGTTGAGCACCTCTATCATGGTCGCCATGTCGAGCCCCTGGCGCTCTCCGAGGGCGACCGCCTCGCTCGTCGCGGTCATCGCCACCGCGGACAGGAAGTTGTTGAGCAGCTTCATCGCCTGACCCAGCCCCGGCTCGCGGCCGACGTGGACGATGTGCGCCGCCATGCCTTCGAGCACGGGAGCGTAACGGGCAAAGGCCGTATCGGACCCCGCGAACATCAACGCGACCGTCCCCTTGCGTGCTCCCGACACGCCGCCCGAGACCGGGGCGTCCAGGTACTCGATCCCGGTCCGCGCGAGCAGGGCGTGGGCCGCACGCGCGGCGTCGATTCCCACCGTGGAGGTGTCGATCACGCAGCGGACCCGGGCGTGCTCGGTACCGGCCACTTCCCCGATCACCGCGTGCACCGCCTCCCCGTCCGGCAGGCTCAGGATGATGGTGTCGGCGAGCCGGGCCACCTCCCGGTTGTCTTCCGCGAGCACGGCGCCCGGCGGAGCGCGCTCGGCGCTTCCGGCGAGGTCGTGCACCACCAGGCGCCGGCCGGTGCGGGCGAGGTTCGCGGCCATCGGAGCGCCCATGTTGCCGAGGCCGATGAATCCGAATGTCGACTCTTCGGCGATGGACAAGATGCGCTTCACGCTCCCCTGTGGGCGGCGGAGCCATCATACATGTCGTACAGACACGCCGGCCCGCCCGGCGTGCGGTTCCATACACGCACCTCGAAGCCCGTGCCGAGAAGCCCTGTCGCAATGGCGCTGCCGAGGACCCCGGCACACTCGATCCTGCTCCCGGCGCCGGCCATGGGAGTCACGAACAGAGGTACGGGAACGTGCCCCGCTCAGGCGGCGGACCCTTCGGGCTCGGCGTCGAGGACCCGGTCGAGCACCCAGTTCGCGATGGAGTGAACGAGCGTCTCCTCCGATGAGAGTCGGCTGGTGGAGCTGAAGGGCGACGCCAGCCCCGCCTGCTGCTCCTCGGAGATCCAGATGTCTTCCGGCACCGAAGTATCGAGGCGATGGTAGTACTGCTCCACGATCTCGTCGAAGTCCTCGCTCTCCACCGTGCTCCTCGGAAAGCAGGAAGTGAGGGCGATCCGCGTGCGCGCCGGTCCTTCCGGAGACTGCTGGATGAAGAACACGCCGTCCTGATTGCAAGCCAGGGTGGAACCGGGATAAAGCAGTACGAAATAGGTCCCGCGTGCCGCGCGCCCCGTCAGCGTGTCGATCCGCGGCAGCGATCGCGTCTCGCCGGGAAGGGTCGCAATCGACTTGCCGGACTCGTGGAACGCAGTCACCCACTGGCCGCGCGTCCCTTCCAGAATGAGCTCCTGCCGGCCGAGCGACCCGCCGTGGACGGTGCCGGTGTGGTATCCCTCCATCGCATTCTCGGCGAGCAGCTTCCAGTTGCACTCGACGACGCTCTCCCTGCGCCGGGTCACCACCATTTCCCCGAAGCGGTACATGGCGAAGCGTTCGGGAAAATCCCCGAGATAGTCCATCAATCCCTCTGATTGCGCATCGAAGCAGATGAACATGAAACCTTCCCAGGTCTCCAGTCGGATTCGATGCAGCGCAATCCGCGACAGGTCGAAGTCGAGCGTCTCCTTCATGCCCGGTGCCCCGACGAGTCGCCCGTCGAACGCATAGGCCCAGCCGTGATAGGGGCACTTGATGTATCTGCCGCAGCTCCCTTCCCCCGTCAGAAGGCGGCAACCGCGATGCCGGCAGGTGTTGGCGAAAGCCCGCACCTCCCGGTTCTCGTCGCGCAGAATGATCACCGGCACGCCGGCGAGCTCCAGCGCGATGTAGTCCCCGGGACAGGGGATCTGCTCCACCCTCCCGACGAGGTTCCAGACCTTCATGAAGATCTCCCGGACCTCGCGCTCATGGAACTCTCGGGACGTGTAGCACCACGGGGGCAAGAGGCCCGCTTCCAGGACCGGAAGCCGGACATCGGCGTAGAGGTCGGGGGAGAAGATGCAGTCCGGTGCTGTCACGTCCGCCGCCTCGGAAGTCACACTTGGCCAGTGCCGGCGGGTTGTGACGTATCGTAGCGCCATTCGTCGAGGGGCTTCGGCTCGGCACCGCTCCTCTCGAGCTCGGTGACGAAGGTCTCGAGGATGTCGTCGTCCTCATCCTCGTACTCGATCTGGTGTCCTCCGCTGCGGGTGCTGGTATCGGCCGCCCCGAAGTAGTCCACGACCACCCGCCAGGTTCCGTAGTGGACGGCAAAGTAGCGGGAGGGCTCGGTGCCGGTGTTGAAGTGCTGGTGGAACCACATGTCGGGAGGCGCGAACAGCGATCCGGGTCCCCAGTCGAGCTTCTGCTTGGGCTTGCCCTCTTCCCACATCAGCGAGAACCCGCGGCCGCTCAGGATCAGGATGTGGGCGCCCGGCCCATGGCGATGCGCCTTCTTGTAGGTGCCCACCGGGAACTCCGCGCAGTGCGACTGCATGGTGTTGTTCGCCATCTCGAACATCACCGCCCTGCTCTCCGAGCCGCCGCCGCGCCAACTGTAGTCCTTCAGGGTGAAGCGGGTGACGTCCGGTACGAAGTTGCTGCGCCACACCAGATTGGGAAGCGCTTCGCCCTTGCCGCTGAAGTAGTCTTCCTCCCCGCTGAAACGGTCCGTGAACGCATGTTCGCAGTGGAAGATGTAGTCCTCGCTGCGGAAGAGATTGAACATCACCGGGGCGGTGCTCACCACCAGCAGGCGCACCGGCTCGTCCGCGCTGCCGTTGAAGTGCTGGCGCCACGCGTTGAGCGGCGGGCAGAACACGCTGCCCGCCTGCCACTCGAAGGTCTGCTTACGGCCGCCCGGGAGCCAGATGGTGGTCGCCCCCCGCCCGGAGAGCACCACGTACTCCTCTTCGAACATGTACTTCTCGGGCTCGGTGTTTCCCGTCGGCGGAATCTCGACCACGTAGGCGTCGAGCGACTGTTCTCCGCCCCGGAGACCGAGGAATGCACCCGGAACGCCTTTGCGGGACCACCCCTCGAGCGGCAGGTCGCCGCGCAGATCGGGCACCATGAGCCCTCCCAGGATCGGGACGCCCTCCCCCTTCCGCCAGAGCTCGTAGAAGGACGGCTCGGTCCGCTGCGCCGGCCCCGCCGGAATTCTCTGCCCCTCTTCGTTCATGCTCTCCCTCTCCTTACTACACCCCGACTACCGTGCTGCCGCGAATCCGCGATCGTTTGACGAATTCCGCGTTCCGGAAAACCAATGGGTTCCCGCTCCCCGATCGGGGTCGGGGACAAGCTTCGCGAGAACAACGATACTCGAATCGGGGCTGTTCCCGTCGTCCGGTGATGCAGGACAGATCGGTTCGTGGGCGTCCTCGATCGCCGCCGGACAACGTAGCTCCTTGATGCAGAAGCTCTTTCTTCGGTTGACGACGACTTCGCTCGAAACGCTCGGCGATCGACATAACCCCTTGAATTTATTGGACACGTTCAAGAGAACCAATCAGCCCTGTCCGGTGATGCCCGTCCTCGACCCCGATCGGGAAGCGGGAATCCGTGTGCGCCAACCGGACACGGACACGCCGCGGCGCTTCGCGGCTTCGCCCCGGGACTTGGAGGCAGGCGCTTCCGCCCCGGGACTCCCTCGTGGCCGGTGGACCGGCTTCAATGCGGCTCGCCCTGGCCCAGCACCTCGCGGGCGACCCTCGCCGCGTACCGGACCTGGGTGGTGCACGCGCCGGCCGCGGCCTGCGCATCCCGCTTCTTCACCGCGGCGACGATGCGGCGGAAGTTCCGGACCGCCGCCCGGGTATGGGCTTCGCTCTCCCGGTGGGCGGTCGTGGCGCGAAGATAGTGCATGCGGGCACGGAGGGTGCGGATGAGCGAAGCCGCGATCGCATTCCCGCAGCCTTCGAAGAGGATGCCATAGAACGTGTCGAGCTTCGCCGGCACCTCCTTCTTGTTCCCCCCGAGCGCGGCCGAGATCATGTCCTCTCCGGCCCGAGCCAGTGCTTCGACGAGTGCGTCGCTCGCGCGCTCGACGAAGAGCCGCGCCGCGAGTCCCTCGAGGGCTTCCCGAACCTCGTAGATCCGCATGGCGTCTTCGAGTCCCAGCGACGTGACGACCGGTCCTCGGTTGGGAATCGTCTCGATCAGCCCTTCGGACTCGAGCTGACGCAGGGCTTCGCGCACCGAGGTGCGGCTCACCCCGGTCAGCTCGCAGAGCTCTCGCTCGATGAGGCGCTCACCGGGCTCGAAGAACTGGTTGAGGATGGACTCGCGAAGCCGCTCCACGGTCTTCTCGCGCAACGTCTCCCGCGTCCGGTCGACCCGCAGGGCGGAAACATCCCGGCTCGCTCTTGGACTCACACCGCCTCCCTCGCTGCGCTCGAGGATACGCTCCATCGGTCTTCCGTGCCCCGTCTCGCCGAGCGCCCGCCGGCGCTGGAACCAGGACCGAGCGGGTCCGGACTCAGCCCGCGCCCGCCGCCGCGAGCCTTCCCGCTCCGTTCCCCCGCAGCTCGGGAATCACCCGCTCGCCGAGCAGCTCGATGCACTGCAACACCTTGTCCTGGGGAAGCCCCTCGTGGGCGATGGAAGCGGCGAGGGTTCCGGCGCCGGTGAGCTCTTCGAGCTCCTGGATCTGCTCGACCACGTCCTGCGGGGAGCCCGCGATCAGGCACCGGTTCCACAGGAAGTCCCAATCGAGCGCGGCATCGGAGCCCGCCTCCTCGCCCGGATCGAGGAATGCCTGGATAGCCCGCCACGGATCCGCCGCCCGGTAGCGCATCATGTTCAGGAAGAGCGCCTCGTAGTCCCGGCGGGCCGCCTCCATGCTCGGCGCCACGTAGACTTGGCGCAGCACCCCCCAGTCCCGTCCCGGATGGGGGCAGGGGTCCCCGCGGCGCCGGCGCACCGCCTGGTACTTTCCTATCCAGTCGCGCAGCTTGCGCGCGGTCTGCCGCCATGCCACCGGCTTGAGATCGAGCTCCGCCGCCACCTCCGCCGAGCCCTCCGTCGATATCGCCATCCAGAAGGGGGGATGGGGCTTCTGGTACGGCCCGGGCACCAAGTGCAGTCGATACACCTCTCCGTCCCGTATCCAGCGCGGGTCGTCCTCGAAGCCCTTGCGGCTCGACCACGACACGCCCCGCGGCGGCAGCTCGTAGTGCTCCCCGGAGTGGCTGAAGAACTCCTCCGTCAGCGCCTTCCTCACCACTTCGAGCCCTTCCGCGAACACCGCGCGCGAGCCGGCGGGTCGGCGCGGGTCGGCGGCGGGATTGAAGGTCACCACCTCGTGGGGCTGGCTCGCACGGCCGAAGCCGATCTCCAGGCGGCCCTCGAGCATCTGGTCGAGCATCGCGATGTTCTCGGCCACGCGCAGGGGGTGCCAGAGCGGCAGGATCACCACCGCGGTGCCGAGCCGGATGCGCGACGTTCGACTGCCGAGGTCTGCCGCGAGCAGGAAGGGGTTGGGCAGGTTGTCCCGGCCGTTCGCCCCGAAGTGATGCTCCGCGAGCCAGAACGCGTCGAATCCGGCCTCCTCGCTGAGCCGCGCCTGTTCGCGCGCGTTGTCGATGAGCCGCTCGTAGCCGAGCGCGAAATCCGGATTCTCGAGCGTGGTGTTGAAGACGAATCTCACAATCGGGTCCTCCCGGTCTCGGGCGCCTCCGGGAGGCGCCCGGCTTCATCGAGGCGGGTTCGCCCGCCGGCGGAAGAAGCGTCGCCCCGCGGCGGCAGATGGATGTCGCCGGCGAATTGTATGTCGATATGCCTGCCTGCGACACTGCGCGGGAACGGCTCGCGCCCTCACCGGGTGGGAGCCCCTGGGCGCGGCCCCGGGCGCGCCGGCGCCGTCCGTCTCCTTTCGGCACCGCGCCCCCGATTTTTCGGCCGGGGAGTGCCCGCCGATGACGCCGGCAACACGCGGCTCGTCAAGCCCCGATCCTCCCGGCCGGGGAGTGCCCGTCTGGTACGCGGCGGGGGCGGGGTGCGGCTCGCCTCGATCCTCCCGGCCGGGGAATGCCCTCCCGCGTCGAGCCGGGTGCTCAATCCTCCTCCGGGTAGAAGCGCCCGGCCCCTTTCGCCATCTCGCCGAGGAGCGGCGCGGGCCGGAAACGATCGCCGCACAGCGCGGCCCAGGACTCGAGACGTTCGACCACACAGGCGGCTCCGAGCGCGTCCACGTAGCGGAAGGGTCCGCCGAGGAAGGCGGGGAAGCCGACTCCGAACACGGCGCCGACATCGCCGTCGCGTGCGCCGCGCACGATGCCCTCGCCGAGGCAGTGCGCGGCCTCGTTCACCATCGCCAGGACGCAGCGCTGCGCGATCTCGGTGGCGGGCCTGGTCAGCGCGGGCCAAGCCTGCACGGCGGTGTACACCGAGCCGTCGACCGCGCCCCGGCGTTCCCTGCCGCGGATCTCGTAGTTGTAGAACCCCCGGCCGCTCCTGCGTCCGAAGCGCCCGTCCGCGAGCAGTCTCGCCATTGCGGGCGGCGGGCGCATGCGCTCTCCGAACGCGTCGTTCAGGACGCGACTTACCCCCGCCCCGACGTCTATCCCGATGTCGTCGAGTCGGGCGAAGGGACCCTGCGGGAAGCCGAAGTCGACGAGCGCCCAGTCGATGCTCTCGATCGCGACGCCTTCCGAGAGCTGCCACAACGCCTCGTTGAACCAGGGAGCCAGGACCCTCGCGCAGTAGAAGCCGGGGCAGTCCCGCACCACGATGACCGTCTTGCCCTGCCGCCGGCCGAAGTCGACGCAGGC
>CAYFYD010000208.1:0-7184 GCA_964347195.1 uncultured Ectothiorhodospiraceae bacterium | reverse complement strand
GGCAGCGGGCGAACTTCGATTGCGCCGCGCTGCCGGCCCGGAAACGGGAAGGGTGGAGATCGAGGTGGCAGCCCTTCTGCAGCACCGAGCGTGCCTGCCGCCCCGCTACCGAGACGATCGCGCGCGCGTGACTCAGGTCCACCACCGCGGCAGGCAGAGGCGCGAGCGCCTCGCGAAGGGCTGCGACGACTTCCTCGCGCTCCTCGTCCGGGAACACCGCGAGCCACTCGTCCGGCCCCAACCAGAACAGGGTCGTACCACCGTGCCGCACGGCGGACCCCGACTCGAGCGGCGGCCGGACGCCGAGCACCTTTTCGACTCCCTGCTCGAAGTCGGCGCCCCGCCCGCCGCGCAGGCACACCTGCGCGCGACGGCCGCACTCGCGCAGGACCACGCCGGTTGCCGTCGCCGGCCGAGCGCGGGCCTTGGTCGCCAAGCCGAGCGCGGCGAGCGCGGACTGGCGCAGGTACCCCTTATCCGGCATCGCTCGGACCCGGACGAGGGGGCCATCCCGCAGCGGCGGGAGGAACGATACCGGCGGCGCGCCGGTCCTCGCGCCCGCGCCTCGGCCCTGTGCTCCCCTCAGGCACGCATGCGCTCCCCGCCGGCGTCGAAGAAGACCGGCGCGGTGACCGTGGCGGTCACCGTCTGCTTCGCCAGGGGCAGCACCACCCGCCTCCCGTGGCGGCGGCGGCCGTTGCGCAGGAGCGCCAGGGCGATCGATCGCCCGAGGTTGGCGCTGAAGTAGCTCGAGGTGACGTGCCCGATCATCGGCATCGGAGGCCGGGGCATCACCCGCTCCACGATCTGGGCCCCTTCCGGGAGCACCACTTTCGGATCCTCGGTGAGGAGCCCCACGAGCTGCTTGCGGTCTTCCCGGCGGGTGTCCGGGCGCGAGAGCGAGCGCTTGCCGATGAAGTCCTTGTGCCGGCTCACCATCCTCCCGAGGCCGAGGTCGTCCGGGGTGACGGTCCCGTCGGTCTCCTGGCCGGCGATGATGAAGCCCTTCTCCGCCCGCAGCACGTGCATCGCTTCGGTGCCGAAGGGCGTGATGCCGTAGCGCGCGCCCGCCTGCATCAGGGTGGTCCACAGGTACGGGCCGAAGTCGGCGGCGACGTTGATCTCGAAGGAGCTCTCGCCGGTGAAGGACACCCGGACCACGCGGGCGGGAATGCCGGCCACCCGCCCTTCGCACCAGCTCATGAAGGGCAGGGACTCGGGGTCGAGGTCGATGCCGGGGGCGAGGTCGGCGAGCAGCGCGCGGGCGAAGGGGCCGGCGATCGACGCCACCGCGTACTGCTCGGTGACCGAGTTGAAGTAGACCTCGAGCTCCGGCCACTCCGTCTGCGCCCACTCCTCCAGCCACGCGAGCACCCGGGCCGCCCCGCCGGTGGTGGTGCTCATGAGGAAGTGCCGCTCGCCGAGACGCGCCGTCACCCCGTCGTCGAACACCATGCCGTCCTCGCCGCACATCAGTCCGTAGCGACAGCGGCCCACCGGGAGCTTCCGGAACCCGTTGGTGTAGATGCGGTCGAGGAGCTCCGCCGCGTCCCGGCCCTGGATGTCGATCTTGCCGAGCGTGGTCGCATCCAGGAGTCCGATCGCGTTGCGGGCCGCGAGACACTCCCGGTCGACCGCATCGCGCATCGACTCTCCCGTGGCGGGGTAGTACCAGGGCCGCTTCCACTGACCGACGTCCTCGAAGCGGGCCCCGTGCGCGACGTGCCAGTCGTGCATCGGCGTGATGCGCACCGGGTCGGCGAGCTCGCCCACGTCCCGTCCCGCCAGTGCCCCGAAGGTGAGCGGGGTGTAGGGGGGGCGGAAAGTGGTCACGCCGACCTGCGGGGCGTCCACTCCCAGCGTCTGCCCGATGATCGCGACCGCGTTGGCGTTGCTCGTCTTGCCCTGGTCCGTGCCCATTCCGGTGGTGGTGTAGCGCTTGACGTGCTCCACCGAGCGGTAGCCCTCGCGCACCGCGAGCGCGATGTCCGCGGCGCTCACGTCGTTCTGGAAGTCGACGAAGTGCCGGTCGAGCGGCGTGCCCGGCCGCAGGGGCGGACTGACCCACCACGCTTCGGCCGACTGCTCGCGCTCGCCCTCCACGCGCGGGGAGCTCGAGGCCCCCCGCTTGCGGAACCCCGCTGCCGCCGCCGCAGCCTTGCCCGCTTCGCGCCCCTCGGCCAGGCAGTAGGCGAGGGGGAAGGTGCCGTTGGCGGCGCCCGCCGAACGCTCGGCCTGGGCCGACTCCCCGGGAACGAAGCAGGCGCGCTCCGGGGCGTAGACGGTCCGGCCCCGGGACTGGGAGAAGAGGTGCACGGCAGGATTGAGACCGCCGGACATTGCGACGAGGTCGCAGGGAAGGCGGCGGGGCGTGCCGCTGTAGCCGGACTTCGCCGCGTCGAGGGGAGCCACCGTCACCCCCCGCACCCGGGCCCGGCCGTGAGCCGCGACGACCGCGTGTCCGGTGAGCACCTCGATCGAGCGGCGCTCCGCCGCCGCCATCGCCGCGGGGGGACGGCCGCGCACGTCCACGATGCGGACCTGCATCCCGCAGTCGGAGAGGTCGATCGCCGCCGCGTAGGCGCTGTCGTTGTTGGTGGCGACCACCGCCGACTCGCCGGGGCGCACCGCGTAGCGGTTGACGTACTGCCGGGCGGCGCCCGCGAGCATGATCCCCGGCCGATCATTGTTGCGGAACGCGAGCGGGCGCTCGTGCGCGCCGGTGGCGAGCACCACCTGCCGGGCCCGGATCTTCCACAAGCGCTGGCGCGGACGCAGCCCGCCCGCTCCCGGCGGCAGGTGGTCGGTGACGCGCTCGACGGCGACCAGGTAGTTGTGGTCGTAGTACCCGGTGACCGTGGTCCTCGGAAGCACCGTCACCTCGTCCATGCCCCGGAGGTCCCGCAGGACCGAGGCGACCCACTCCACCGCCGGCGCGTCGTCGATCCGGGTCTTCGAGCCGAGCAGCCAGCCTCCCGGCTCCGACTGCTCGTCCGCGAGGATCACCCGGGCGCCGGTGCGGCCCGCGGCGAGCGCGGCGGAGATTCCGGCGCCCCCTCCCCCGACGACGAGCACGTCGCAGTGCACGTGCACCTTGTCGTAGCGGTCCGGATCGGGCTCGGTGGGGCTGCGGCCGAGACCGGCCGCCCGCCGGATCAACGGCTCGTAGTAGCGGAGCCAGAACGAGGGCGGCCACATGAAGGTCTTGTAGTAAAAGCCAGCGGGAAAGAGAAACGAGAGCACGCCGCTCGCCGCCCCGGCATCGAGACGCAGGCTCGGCCAGCGGTTCTGGCTCGTCGCGCTCAGGCCCTCGTAGAGCTCGACCTGGGTGGCGCGCTGGTTGGGCAGGGTGCGGGCCCCTTCGCCGACCTGGATGAGCGCGTTCGGCTCCTCGGCCCCCGCGCTCAGGATCCCGCGCGGACGATGGTACTTGAAGCTGCGCCCGACGAGATGCACCCCGTGGGCGAGCAGGGCCGAGGCCACGGTGTCTCCCGCGAAACCGGTATGGCGCTCTCCGTCGAACTCGAAGCGCAAGGGGCGATCCCGGTCGATGCGCCCTCCCGCAAAGAGCCGGTAGCGCGCTTCGTTCACCCGCCGCCTCCGGGGCGGGAGGGCGGCTTCTCGCCCATCCGGTAGACCGCCTCGATCTCGTGGGTCACGGTGTCGCGGGCGACGTTGAACCAGCGCCGGCAGCCGTGCGCGTGCACCCAGCGCTCGAAGTGCAGACCCTTGCGGTTGGTGCGCATGAACAGGTAGTCGGCCCACTCGGCATCGCTCTCCGCCTCCGGCAGGGCGGGCCTCGCGATGTGGGCCTCTCCCCCGAAGCCGAACTCGTCCTCGCCCCGGGGGCCGCACCACGGACACTCGATGAGAAGCATCCTGCCCTCCCGGTGGGTGGGGTCAGTGGGCGACCGCCGCGGCGCCGTGCTCGTCGATGAGGGCGCCGCTCGAGAAACGATCGAGTGTGAAGGCGGCGTTCAGGGGATGCGGCGTGTCGTGCGCGATGGTGTGGGCGAAGACCCAGCCCGAACCCGGAGTCGCCTTGAAGCCGCCGGTGCCCCAGCCGCAGTTGAAGTACAGGTTCCTGACCGGGGTCTTGCCGATGATCGGGCTCGCGTCGGGGCACACGTCGACGATCCCCGCCCAGTGACGCAGCATGCGCAGGCGCGAGAAGAGGGGGAAGAGCTCGATGAGCGCGCCCATCTGCTCCTCGATCACCGGCAGGCTGCCGCGCTGGGCGTAGGAGTGGTAGGCGTCGATGCCCGCGCCGATCACCAGCTCCCCCTTGTCGGACTGGCTGACGTACACGTGCACCGCGTTCGACATCACCACGCAGTGGTGGATCGGCTTGACCGGCTCCGAGACCAGCGCCTGCAGGGGGTGGCTCTCGATCGGCAGCCGGAATCCCGCCATGTTCGCGAGCACGCTCGCATGACCCGCGACCACCACCCCCACCTTCCTCGCCCGGATGTAGCCACGAGTGGTCTCGACGCCTTCCACCGCCCCGCCGCTCTGGCGGATACCGGTGACCTCGCAGTTCTGGATGATGTCCACGCCGTGCGCATCGGCGCCTCGCGCCAAGCCCCAGGCCACCGCATCGTGTCTCGCGGTGCCCCCGCGGCGCTGCAGGGAGGCCCCGAGGACCGGGTAGCGGGAGTCGGGCGAGGTGTTGAGGATCGGCACCATCGCCTTGATCTCGGCCGGACCCAGGATCTCCGAGTCGATGCCGTTCAGGCGGATCGCGTTGACGCGGCGCGACAGCTCCCGGAGGTCGCCGAGATTGTGGGCGAGGTTCAGCACGCCCCGCTGGCTCAGCATGACGTTGTAGTTGAGGTCCCGGCTCAGGCCCTCGTAGAGGCGCAGCGCGTGCTCGTAGAGGTGGGCACTCTCGTCCCACAGGTAGTTGGACCGGATGATGGTGGTGTTGCGGCCGGTGTTTCCTCCCCCCAGCCAGCCCTTCTCCAGCACCGCGACGTTGGCGATGCGGTGGTTCTTCGCGAGGTAGTAGGCGGTGGCGAGCCCGTGTCCGCCGCCGCCGACGATGACGACATCGTAGGCGGAGCGCGGGTCGGGACTGCGCCACGCCGCCGGCCAGTGCTCATGGTAGGAGAAGGCGTTGCGCAGCAGGCTGAAGATCGAGTACTTCATCGTCGATGGGGGGCGGCGGGCAACGGATTATGCGGGAACCCCGCGCCGCCACGCCATCGGACTTCATCCCGAGCGTGGTACGCCTCGGGCCTTCCCGTACCGGGACGAACCCGCGCTCCCGTGCCGCCGACGCGGCCCGGGTCGGCGGACGGAGCGGCGCCCCGCTCGTGCCGTGCTGCGTCCTCTCCTGTCCGCTCCCGGGCACTGTTCCCTTCCCGCGTGCCGGTTCGGAGCGGGGCACGCAATGGCCGAGACCGGCATTCTCCCATCATCACGATCTGCTCCGTTGCAAGCTTCTGATGTTGCGGAAGGTTTCTCGACGAGGCGCGGTATGACTCCCCCACTTCCCTCCAGGCGCTCGGAAGCTGCATCACATGCGTGGCTACAGCGTGTGTGCGATTGTCACCGCCGTCCAGCCCGGAACACGCTCCGCCGCGGTCCACCCTGTCGCTCGAGCGGCGCGTCCAATCGCCGAGCCCCTGAGCATCCCTCCGCATCGGACCTCGCCTGCACTGCGTGCGGGTACGTCGATCTCCCTGCATCGAGCCCAGCATGCTCCTTGCTATACTGCCCTTGGTCAACAACAGTATGGAGATCGCCGCCATGACCAAGGGCATGATGGCCAAGGGGATCACAATCACTTGGCACGATGAGAACGATCTGATCGAAGTCGAGCATTTCTACGGGATCGATGTCGGCAACCTCGGCTGCATCCCCGAGTTTGACACGGTCACGGCCTACTGGCCGCACTACAAACAGGTTGTCGAGTACCACATCGACGCTCGATGCGAACGCAAGAGCAGCCGAGAGGTCCATCTCATCGT
The DNA here is from genome assembly GCA_964347195.1 of uncultured Ectothiorhodospiraceae bacterium. Classification (GTDB taxonomy): domain Bacteria; phylum Pseudomonadota; class Gammaproteobacteria; order HK1; family HK1; genus JAJEAD01. The sequence goes on along the minus strand of CAYFYD010000208.1, from coordinate 1,212 downwards.
CACTTATGACAAAGCACAGAACCGTGAATTGAGCGAGAAACATCCCGACGGGGGGATTTTATGGGGAATCAACACGGTCATTCTGAAACAGGGAAAGCAACAAGGCGACTGCAAGTGGCTGGGGTCCGATCAAGAGACGCCCACTACAATTCCATGGAAAGCCTTCGATCTCGAGGCAAGCGGTCATCGACCTATTGCGAAGTACCTTGTATCGAAGAGACAAGCGGATTTCAGAAACATGATCCTCGCTCACGACGGCCAATGTGTCCTCACCGAAGAAGAGACTCTCGAAGCGTTGGAAGCCGCGCACCTCGTTCCGGCGAAAGACGGAGAGAACGACATTCCCTCCGATGGCATCGCGCTCCGGGCCGATCTCCATCGGTTGTTCGATTCCCGTCTGTTCACGTTCCGTAGAAACGGTGAGGTCGTGATCAACGACCCTTGCTCGAGATTGTCCTCTGCATATCGCGATCTCCTCCGGAACAAGCACCTACCGAGAGCGACGCTCGATAGAGTAAGGCCCACCCTCGAGGTCGAGCGATTCCGGGAGCGATAGCGTATCTTGCCCAGTGCGAGTCCGCGCAGACCGAGATCTCGGCTCGAGAAAGCGAACGTTCGACAGCCCCGTGATTCCGCTTCGCCCAGCGCGCCTCGCGGTCCTTCCGATGCGACACCGATGAGTCGTGGCAGGTGTCATACTGTCTCCGGGAGGCGTCGGAAACATCTGTCATTGGAAGCGAACTGTTTTGAGCATCGTATCAAGCGCACATCGCGGGTCGAGCCCGCACGGCGATTGGGTGCAACGCTTCGATCCTTTCGAAATTCCCATCCGCAGCGCCGTTACCCAGCGTGTCTCGAGCATGACCAGACCCATCCGCGATCATCCTGGCAGCTCCGTCATTAACGTCCTTGCTCGAGGCCCTTGGCCACAATCTGCTCATGGTGTACGCCAAGCACATGTCACGCACCAATCTGGACATTGACGATGAAGCGTGCGCGGAGATCATGCGCCGTTATCGGCTCGCGACGAAGCGCGAAGCGGTCAACTTCGCGCTGAGGACGCTTGCGGCGGAGCCGCTTGGCGTGGATGAAGCCCGGCGGCTTCGCGGGTCCGGCTGGGAGGGCGACCTCGACGAGTTGCGCGCCGGACGCTCGACGTGATCCTGATCGACACGTCCGCGTGGATCGAGTTTCTGCGGGACACGGGGTCGG
>CAYFYD010000207.1:0-7203 GCA_964347195.1 uncultured Ectothiorhodospiraceae bacterium | reverse complement strand
AGGAACGCCAAGTGAAGCTCGTTCTGCAGGTCCATGAGCAGGTTGATGACCTGGGCCTGGATCGACACGTCGAGGGCCGATACGCTCTCGTCGCACACGATGAGGCTCGGTTCGAGCACCAGAGCCCGTGCGATTCCGATGCGCTGGCGTTGTCCGCCCGAGAACTGATGGGGGAAGTGGCTCGCGTGCTCCGGACGCAATCCCACCCGGTCGAACGCCTGCGCCACCCGCTCGCCGCGCTCCGATGCGGTGCCGATGCCGTGGACCCAGAGCGGCTCGCGCACGATGGCTCCGGCCGTCATGCGCGGGTTCAGCGAGGAGAAGGGGTCCTGGAAGATGAGCTGCATCTCGCGGCGCAGCGGGCGCATGTCCGCCCGGTTCAAGCGCGTGATGTCGCGGCCGCGCAGCCGGATGGTGCCCGCGGTCGGCTCGGTGAGCTTGAGCACCGCCTTGCCGGCGGTGGACTTTCCGCAACCGCTCTCTCCGACGAGACCGAGAGTCTCGCCGCGCGCGATCGAGAACGACACGCCGTCCACCGCGCGCACCTGCCCGACGCTGCGCGTGACGAGCCCCGAGCGGACGGGGAAGTACTTGCGCAGCCCCTCGACCTCGAGCAGCGGGGCCCCGCTCGCTCCGGCATGCGCGCTCAGACCCCCAGCTCCAGCAGGCGGTCCGTGTGCCAGCACGCCGCGTAGTGTCCGGGACGCTTGCGCTCGAGCTCCGGGCGCGCGTGCCGGCACTCGTCATCGGCGAACGCGCAGCGCGGCGCGAACGCGCAGCCCCGCGCAGCGTCGAGGGGCGAGGGCACGATGCCGGTGATCTCCCGCAGGCGCTCGCGGGCGTTGCCGGCCGCGCTGCCGAGCCGCGGGATCGAGCCCAGCAGCCCGGACGTGTAGGGATGGCACGGTGTCGAGAACAGCTCCCCGACCGCGGCCTCTTCGACCTTGCGTCCGGCGTACATCACCACGACCCGGCTCGCGTTCTCGGCGATGATCCCCATGTCGTGGGTGATCAGCACGATCGCGGTGCCGAGCTTCTCCTTGAGCTCGATCATCAGGTCGAGAATCTGCGCCTGGATGGTCACATCGAGGGCGGTGGTGGGCTCGTCGGCGAGCAGGACCTTCGGGCCGCAGGCAAGGGCCATCGCGATCATCACGCGCTGATTCATGCCCCCCGAGAGTTGATGGGGATACTCGTTCGCGCGGCGTTCCGGCTCGGGAATGCGCACGAGCCGGAGCATGTCCACGGTGCGCTCCCGGGCCTCGCGCCGGGGCACCCCCTCGTGGCGAATGAACGCCTCCGAGATCTGGCGGCCCACCGTGACCACCGGGTTCAGCGACGCCATCGGTTCCTGGAAGATCATCGAGATCTCGCGACCACGCACCTGCTGCATCTGCGCTTCGGAGAGCTCGAGCAGGTCGCGGCCCTGGAGGCGCACCGCGCCGCCCGCGATGCGGCCCGCGGGCTCGGGGAGAAGACGCATGATCGAGAGCGCGGCCACCGTCTTGCCGCACCCGGACTCTCCCACCACGCCGAGCGTTTCCCCTGCTTCGACGCTGCAGGACACTCCGTGGACGGCGCGCAGGAATCCGTCGCCGGCCCGAAACTCGACGCTCAGATCGGAGACTTCGAGCAGGGCCGTCATCATTGCCTTCTTGCCCGCCGCGACGGCCGGGAGCATACGAAAGGCGCGCGGCATCCTCAATCGGCACGCGCGCCCAGGGTCATTTCATGCTGCGTCTCGACCTGTGCCTCGGGACCGGCGGGATGGCGTCAAGGACGATTCGGGGCGTTCGGCGAAGCGAAATGCCTGCAAATGAGGGGTGAGCAGGGCGAATGAGGGGCGCACCGGGGGGTCATCAACGCCGTCCGCGCCAGCATGAAATGGCCCTGCACGCGCGCCGCAGGGCTCTTCAAGAGTCGGCCTGACGGCTTCAGACTCCGAGTTTCGGGATTCGTTGACCGAAATGGATTCCCGCGCCCCCTGCCGTCATTCCCGTGCCCCCTGCCGTCATTCCCGCGCAAGCGGGAATCCATTGCCTGATTCCAGTATCTCGAACCCGGAAACTCGACTTCTGAACAGCCCTGTGCGCCGCAGGGCATCCGCGCGAAGCGGCGGACAGTGGAGGAGCGAGCGCGGTGCATACCCTCGACAGAGTCCTGAAACGGTCGTGTCTCGTCATTCGAGGAGGCTGGTCATGAAGATGGATTTCGCGGTCGGCACCAACCGCAACGAGAGGATGGACGAGATCGCCGGCCACGCGCGAGCTGCGGAGGAGAGCGGGTTCAGGTTCGTTACCTACGTGGACCAGCCCTTCATGTCCCGTGACGTGTTCGCCTCCATGACCATTGCCGCGTTGAACACTCACCGGATTCACCTGGGTCCGGGAGTCCTCGACCTGACGACTCACCACCCCCTGGCGATTGCCGGCGCCGCCGCCTCCGTGGACGAAGTGTCGGGGGGGCGGACCATCGTGGGTATAGGAGCCGGTGGCGCGTTCGGCGGAACGATGCGGCCTCGCTCCGTGAAGGAAGTTCACAACGCGGTCGAGCTCATCAGGCGCTTCACCAAGGGTGAGGAAGTCGAGGTGGGCGGCCAGAAGATGCAGTGCGAGTTTCACCGTAGACAAGTGCCCGTGTACGTGGCCGCCAACGGTCCGAGAATGCTGGAGATGGCCGGCGAGGTGGCCGACGGCGTCATGTTCTCCAGTGCCTTCGGCGTACATCCGGCGATGCTCGAGTGGAGGTTGGCGCAGATCGAGAGAGGCGCACTGAAAGCGGGCAGGGATCCATCGGAGATAGACGTATGGGCGCGGGCCATGATCTACGTGGCCGACTCCATCGAAGAGGCACTGCCGGAAGTGGCCGGTTATGTGATGAACAGCGCGCGCAGCACCATGAGGATTCTGCGTCGTGGAGATCCCGGGCAGATGAAGATCATCCGTCAGATGGAGAAGGAGGCGCCGGGTCTGCTGGACGAGTGCCGGCGGGTGGCCGACGCGTGGACTCCCGGGTGGAACGAACACCGGGATGCCCCGGCCGCAAGGCTGGTCACGAAGCTGTCCACGGGCCTCTACCACATGGTCGGCAAGCCGGAGGACATCTGCGAGAAGATACACAAGGTCGGAGAGCTGGGGATCAGGACCGTTGCCACCGTCACTTACCCCTTCGGCGACAAGAAGGGCATGCTGAGGGAGATCGGGGAAAAGGTGATGATCCACTTCAGAAGCTAGTCCGCATTGCTCATCGGGCTACGTGGCGAAGGCATCGGCGTCCGCAGCAGGAGGGCGCGGAAAAATGCGGGCGAGACTGACCCTCCTCGGCCAGATGGGGAGCCCGGACTCTCCGGAATGACCTCACCATCAGTCTTTCTCTGGCGAGCCGTTGCGACGACGCGACAAGGAGCTCCCGAAACCACAGCAGGAGCTCACCATCAGTCTTTCTCTGACGAGCCGTTGCGACAGCCCCGGTCCGGTCGACTCCCGGACCGGACGGATCAGGCGTTGCGGAAGTGCGGCATGATGGTGTCCGAGATCGACCCCAGCAACTGGTTCTTGTCCATCGGGGTATAGAGCATGGTGGATATGTTGGATACCCCCAGACTGCCCAGCTCCTCTATGCGGTGGATAATCTCGCCGGGGGTGCCGGCCAGGCTGAAGAAGTCCAGGCTGCGTTCGCTGACTACCTCTGCCCATCGGTGTTCGTCGCCTGTCCGCCGCTTTGCGGCGAAGGTGTCGTAGTCCCTTGTCAGGGTATCGGTCAGCCCGGGGTCGTTCTCGTCCAGGCGTCGACGCAACTCCGCTGTTTCCGCGCTCGGGTTCCGAAAGGCGTCGTGCAGATACTGGAGGCCTGCGACATGGGGGCTCGTCTGGCGGAGTGCCTCCTCCCTGGATTCGGACGGATAGACGACAGCGCGTACCCCGATATCGATGTCGGAGAGAGCACGACCGGCCTTCCGGGCGCCGCTTTCGATCAGCTCCAGTCTCCACTTGACGTGCTCCGGATGAACGCCGAGGAATATGATGCCGTCGGCCAGCTCTCCGGCCAGTCGGCAGGCCCTGGGACCCTCCACCGCCATGTAGACCGGCAGCGGCCTCGTGATCCACTCCGAGCGGATGCGGGTGCCCTTCCACTCCACGTCCTTTCCGGATGTGTAGTCCCTGATGAACCGGACGGCGTCGCCGAGCTCCCGAATGGTCACCGGCTTCATGGGTTTGCCGTACGGGCCACCGGCGCCCAGGCCCACGTAGGCGCGGCCTCCGGAAAGCTCGTCGATGGTCGCCGTCGCGTTTGCAATGACGGAGGGATGAAAGGTGCAGGGGTCGGTGACGCCGTGGCCGACGTGGATGCGACGCGTGTTCGACGCGGCCACGGTCATCATCACGTGCACGTCCCGATTGAAGGCCGGGGTGTCGGGGAAGCTGATCCGGGAGTAGCCGCACTCGTCCGCGGTCCGGGCCAGCCGGGCCACGTGGCGAATGTCGGTGACTCGGCCCGTGCCGACGCTGAAGTTCATGTGCATGATGAGGCTCCGCCCACTGGCATGGTGATGATGCATTTGGCAGGAGTGCGGCCCGGATGGGTAGTCCAGGCGGTCCGGGCAGCCTGGCGAGCGGTCCATGGACTGCCCGCTCAGGGGAGCCCATTGCCCGATCAGCGATGGAGCGCCGGTTCGCGGCGACCCCGCCGGCGCGCTCGCGGGCGCTCCGGTCCTGCTTTACATTCACGGACCCGCGGGTGGGACCCGTGCGCCGCCGAGGGGCCTCCATGCCCGACTCCCTGCTGCCGACCGGCAAGCTGCCGCCCGAGCTGCTCGACGAGCTGCTCGCGCACCACTCGCGGCCGGACCCGCGCGTGGTGCTGGGACCGAGAGCGGGGGAGGACGCCGCGATCATCGACATGGGCGATCGCTACCTGGTGGCCAAGACCGACCCCATCACCTTCGCCACCGACGAGATCGGATGGTACGCGGTCAATGTCAACGCCAACGATGTCGCCTGCTGCGGCGCGGCGCCCAAGTGGTTCCTCGCGACCCTGCTGCTGCCCGAGCGGCGCACGGATCCGACGCTGGTGGAGCGCATCTTCGCCCAGATTGCCGAGGCCTGCGCCGCCCTGGACGTGACCCTGTGCGGCGGGCACACCGAGATCACCTACGGCCTCGACCGGCCCATCGTCGTCGGTCAGATGCTGGGGGAGGTCGCTCCCGACGCCTGTCTCTCCACGAGCGGCGCGCGCCCCGGCGACGCGCTCATCCTGACCAAGGGCATCGCAGTGGAGGGGACCGCGATCATCGCGAACGAGAAGCGCGCGGAGCTCGCGGGCACGATGGACGCAGCGGAGCTCGACCGCTGCGCGGCGATGCTGCACGACCCCGGCATCGGCGTGGTGCCGGATGCCGAGTGCGCCATCGCGGCGGGGGGGGTGCACGCTCTGCACGACCCCACCGAGGGAGGGGTCGCCACCAGCCTCTGGGAGCTCGCCCGCGCGGCCGGGGTCGGGGTCCGGGTCGAGGAGAGCGCATTGCCGGTGCTCGAGCCCTGCCGTGCGCTCTGCCGCCACTTCGGCCTCGACCCGCTCGGGCTGATCGCTTCCGGCGCGCTGCTGATCTCGGCCGCCCCCGGATCCGCGGACGGGATCCTCGCCGCGCTCGACGGCATCGGAGTCGCCGCCGCACGCATCGGGGAGGTGGTGCCGCAATGCGAAGGATGCACGCTGCGGGACGCGACCGGTCTCGACCGGCCCCTGCCGCATTTCCCCCGCGACGAGATCGCACGCCTCTTCGGGGGCGACTGAGTCCCCCACCGGCGGCGCTGCGTCGAGCGCAGTCGAAGCAGAGGGCGGGGCAGAAGCGTTCTCGGCCTTCCTCGATGACCGCAGGTGAGCGTATCGTTCTGATTCGACGCCGTATCCTGCGGTCGCCGCCGGCTTCGGGTCACCCGATCGTCAGTGAACGCCGTTCTTCGAATGCGTCGGCCGGGACCGGTCGGATTCCCGTGATTGATCTTTACCGATCCATGCCGGCCCGGAATGCGCTCTGGCAGGTCCACTACCGCGACCGACCACCATCGCAGCGGCCCGAGGTGGTAAAGCGGGATGACCGGTCCCCGTCGGCCGCCTCGGAATGAACGAATCAGCCTTCGAGCAGAGGGAGATCGGCGGTCCCCCGGCTGGCGCCGGGCCGCTTTGCGCCCTCTCCCCGATCCGCGTCTCGGAGAGCGCCCTGCGCCGCGTTGTGTGCCACCTGGGGCTGTCGATCCTGACGATGTTTCTCCTCTCCGGGGCTGCTCACGCGGCCGACCTGCGAATCGTCACGTGGAACCTCGAGCACCTGAACGACACGAACGGCAAGGGCTGCCTGCCGCGCGAGCGGGCCGACTACGCGGCGATCGCCCGGCAGGTGAGGAAGCTCGGCGCCGACATCGTCGCCTTCCAGGAAGTGGAGAACGAGGCGGCGGCGCACCGGGTGTTCCCCCGGGCGCAGTGGCGGGTCGAGGTCTCGTCGCGCCCGTCCACCGGACCCGGCCGCTCCTGCCGGGGTCGTCCGGCACGGAGGCTCGGCCACCTCGCGACCGGATTCGCCCTCCGGCACGGGGTCGACTATCGGCGCAATCGGGACTTGTCCGACCTCGGCGGCGAGGACCCGACGGCGCGCTGGGGAACCGACATCACGGTCACCCGAGGCGGGCGCGCGCTGCGGCTCCTCTCGGTGCACCTCAAGGCGGGTTGCTGGGGTTCGAGGCAGGATCGGGACGGGAAGCGCGGGGAGATATGCGCGTACCTTCGGGATCAGGTGCGTGCGCTCGAGTCCTGGATCGACGCCCGCTCTGCGGCGGGCGAAGCGTTCGTGGTGCTGGGGGACTTCAACCGGCGCCTCGCGGTGCCCGGGGACTGGGCATGGGCCATGCTCTCATCGTCCGTGGCGCCCCTTCGGCTGTTGACGGCAGGTCGCTCCTCACGTTGCGACCCCCGCTTCGTCGAGTTCATCGACCATATCATCGTCGGGGGCCGTGCCGGGGCGATGCCGGTATCCGGTTCATTCCGGGAAGCTCCCCGAAAGGGCCTCCATCCGGACCACTGCGCCCTCTCCGCCGAGCTCTCGCTCGGAGGCTAGCAAGAACTCCCCTGCCTGAGCTTCGTGAGCTGCGGGCGTCGACAGGACCATTCAGAAGTCGAGTTGCGGGGTTCGAAGTACTGGAATCAGGC
>CAYFYD010000206.1:0-7223 GCA_964347195.1 uncultured Ectothiorhodospiraceae bacterium | reverse complement strand
CCCAGCTTCCGGCGAAGCCCGTGCCAAGGGCGTAAACGATGCACAAGGCGCCGCCGCATTGTCAATTCATGCCGCCCCTCAGTCCCGCCTCCACGCCCTCGACAGGAGGGATCCCCGATACGCTACCATTGTCGGGAGGCCACCACCCCATCATGAGAGGACCCCACCCATGAGCGACTCGCGCAAACTCCATCTCTCCATCTCCGGGCTGATCGTCGCCGCCGCGATGATGGCCGGCGGCGCGGCAAGCGCCGCGGACCCGGTGCAGGTCGGCTTCCACGCCCCCCTGACCGGATTCGCCGCCGGCGACGGCAAGTCCTCGCGCCTCGGGGCGGAGCTCGCGGCCGAGCAGATCAACGCGGCGGGCGGCTGCGACGGACGCCCCGTCGAGCTCGTCGTCTACGACGACCAGGCCAAGGCCGATCAGGCGATCCCCGCCGCCAACAAGCTCCTCGGCGAGGGCGTCAAGGTGGCCATCTCCGGCAGCTATTCCGGCGCCACCCGGGCTGCGGCCGGCGTGTTTCAGAAGGCGGGCATCCCCTACATCTCCGCGTACGCCATCCACCCCGACATCACCCGGACCGGTGACCACGTGTTCCGCACCTCGTTCATGGGTGAAGTCCAGGGCCGGGCCGGCGCCAAGTTCGTCGGCGAGATGCTGGGTCACGGGCGCGTCGCCATGATCACCCTCAACAACGACTTCGGGCAGTCGCTGGCCACCGGCTTCAGGAGCAGGGCGGCCGACTACGGCATCGAGGTCGTCTCGGAGTACAGCTACAGCATCAAGGACCGCCAGTTCGGCTCCATCGTCGCCAGCGTGAAGCGGGACGACCCGGAGGCCATTTACGCTTCCGGCTACTTCTTCACCGCGGGGCCGCTCGTCAGCCAGTTGCGTGCGGGGGGCATCGAGGCCCCCATCATCGGCCAGGAGGGCTACGACACCCAGCACTTCATCGACATCGCCAAGGACGCGGCGGAGGGGGTGATGATCACCACCTCGCTGGACCGCGACAGTGAAGACCCCGAGATGCGCGCCTTCATCGACGCCTTCGAGGCCAAGGCGGGGTTCCCCGCCGACATGGTGGCCGCCGCCACCCATACCGCGGTGCGGGTGATGTGCGATGCGCTCGTGCGGGCGGGCGGGGAAGACCCGGGCGCGGTGCGCGATGCCCTCGCCGCCACGCAGGACTTCGCCACCGCCACCGGCCGCATATCCTTCAACGCCCTCGGCGAGATCATGAAGGATGTCGAGATCCAGATCGTGAAGGACGGCGCCTACCGCCACTTCGCGCGCATCCACGATCCGGAGCTGCTGGCCCCGCCCTCGGAGTAGGCTCTCCGGCGGGTCCTCCCCACAGCCCCTCCCGCGCCTTCCGCCGGACCGCGAGCAGCTCGAGCGTGTTCCACCTCGAGCTGCTCGTGGTCGGGCTGATCTGGGGCGCCATGTACGCCATGATGGCGCTCGGCCTGACCCTGGTGTACGGGTTGCTGCGCATCCTCCACGTGGCCCACGCCGGGGTGTTCGCGCTCGGCGCCTACGCCGGCGTCCTTACCGCCAACGCCACCGGCTCGCTGTGGCTCGCGGTGCCCGCCGCGATCGGCGTCGCCGGCCTCGTCGGCCCCCTCATCTACCGCTTCGTCTACGCGCCGATGCTCGGGCGTCCGCCCTACGTGGCGCTGATCGCCTCGATCGGCCTCTTCATCGCGATGGAGGACGGCTTCCGGCTCCTCTTCGGCCCCTACGGCCTGTCCTTCGACCACAACCCGTGGTTCGTCACCACCTACGATCTCGGCGGCATCCGCCTGAACGCGGTGCAGATCGCGATGGCGGCGTCGACGCTGGTCCTCGCGGGCGCCTTCGGGGCCTTCATTTCGACCACCCGCATCGGGGTGGCGTGGCGCGCCACCGTCTCCGATCCGCAGATGGCCCAGAGCTTCGGCATCGACCCGGTCCGGGTGCGTTACCTGAACTTCGCGATCGGCTCGGCGATGGCGGGGGCGGCGGGGCTGCTCGTCGGGCTGCTCAACAACCTGGTGGAGCCGGGCATGGGCGCGGTGGTTAGCTACAAGGGTCTCGCGATCATCGTGCTCGGCGGGCTCGGCAACGTGGTGGGAGCGGTGGTCGCGAGCCTGATCCTCGGGATCGTCGAGAGCTTCGGGACGGTCTACCTCGCCGCCTTTCTCGACCGTGACGCCATTGCGTTCGCGGTGCTGATCGCGGTGCTCCTGATCCGTCCGCGCGGTCTCTTCGCGCCGGCCCGCTGAGGCTCCCTCCCCCGAGGCAGGAAGCCCCGCACATGGAGGCATACATCGTCAGCCTGATCGTGTTCGGCGCCCTCAACGTCATGCTGGCGCTGGGACTCAACATGATCAGTGGATTCTGTGGCCAGATCAGCCTGGGCCACGCCGCTTTCTACGGCACGGGGGCCTATGCCGCGGCGCTGCTCTCGATCGCCGGCCTGCCTTTCGCCGTGTGCCTCGTCCTCGGCGCCGTGCTCGCCGGTGTGCTCGGCTTGGTGGTCGGGTTCGCTACCCTGCGGGTGCGGGAGGACTTCCTCGCCATCACCACCATGGGCGTCGGCTTCCTCTTTCTCGGCTTCGTGCGCAAGCAGGAGTGGCTGGGCGGGGAGTTCGGGGTCGCCCAGATCCCCTCTCCGCTGTCCCCGGCCGGATTCGCGGTGCTCGCGGTAGCGGGCGCGCTGGCAATGGTGGCGCTCAGTCTGCACCTGCGGCGAAGCTGGATGGGCGAGGTGTTTCGCGCGGTGGCCTCCGACGAGGACGCGGCGCGCACGATCGGGCTCGACACCGCGCGCTACAAGCTCTGGGCCTTCGTGCTCGGTACCGCGGGGGCCGGATTCGCGGGGGGCATCTATGCCCATGTAACGGGCCTGATCGTCCCCGACGCTTTCGACTTCATCCAGTCCGTGACCATTCTCGCGATGGTGGTGGTCGGCGGGATCGGTTCCACTTGGGGGGTGCTCGCGGGCGCGGTGCTGCTCACCCTGATGCCCGAGCTCTTCCGCTTCGTGAACGACTACAAGTTGCTGATCTACGGCGCCCTCCTGCTCCTGGTGATGCGCTACAGCCCCTCCGGCCTCGCCGGACTGGCGCATCTGGTCCGACGACCCGGCCGCCGGAGCGCGGGGGCGTGAGCTTGCTCGAGGCCCGCGGCCTGGGGGTGACTTTCGGGGGGGTGCGCGCGGTGCGGGGTGTCGACTTCGCGGTGGAGCGGGGCGAGCTGGTGGGGCTGATCGGACCCAACGGAGCGGGCAAGACCACGCTGGTCCGTCTGCTGAGCGGCGTGGTGCGGCCGGGTGCGGGCACCGTGCGTTTCGACGGGCACGACATCACGCGGGCGCCGGTGCACGAGCGCGCGCGTCGCGGACTCGCCATGACCCACCAGTTGGTCCGCCCCTTCCCCGACATGACGCTGGTCGAGAACGTGGCGCTCGCCGCCGCTCACGCGCTCACCGCCCGTCCTCACTCCGCGCTGCTGCGCACCGGACGCGAGACGGCGCGCCGGCGCGCGCGCGGGCTGCTCGAGCGGCTCGGCATCGCGGATCTCGCCGAGCGCCGGGCCGCCACCCTGCCCCTCGGGGTGCAGAAGCGGCTGGAGATGGGCCGGGCGCTCGCCATCGCGCCGCGTCTCCTGCTCCTCGACGAGCCGCTCGCCGGGCTCAACCAGACCGAGGCCGGGCGTCTCGCCGACCTGATCGTGGCGCTCAACCGGGAGGGGCTGACGGTGGTGCTCGTGGAGCACAATCTGGCCGAAGTGCTGCGCGTGGCGGGGCGCCTGGTGGTGATGGTCGACGGTGCGATGCTCGCGAGCGGCACCGGCGGCGAGGTCATGCACCGGGCCGATGTGCGCGCCGCGTACCTGGGCGAGTCCCGAGCCGAAGAGGGGGGAGCCCCCGGTGCTCGAGGTTGAGGATCTGCACTGCGGCTACGGGCTGCTCCGCGCGGTGCACGGTGCGAGCTTCCGGGTGGAGGCGGGCCGCATCACCGCCCTGCTCGGTCCCAACGGCGCGGGAAAGTCGTCCACGGTCATGGCGATCGCGGGTCACGTCCCGGTGTCCTCGGGCGACATCCGCTTCGCGGGGGAATCCATCGCCGCTCTCTCCCCGGTGGCGCGCACCCGGCGCGGGGTCGGCCTCGTCCCCGAAGGGCGCCGCGTGTTCTCCGACCTGAGCGTGGCGGAGAACCTGCTGGTCGGGGGCTACGTGCACGCACGCGAGGCGGCGCGCACCCGGGAGGCGCGGGTGCTCGCGCTCTTCCCGCGCCTCGGGGAGCGCTACCGCCAGCGCGCCGGAACCCTGTCGGGAGGAGAGCAGCAGATGCTCGCGATCGGGCGCGCCCTCATGGCCGACCCCAAGGTGCTGCTCATCGACGAGCTCTCGCTCGGCCTGATGCCGGCGGTGGTGGACCAGTGCTTCGCCGCGATCCTCGGCCTCGTGCGCGAGGGCGTGGCGGTGCTGCTCGTGGAGCAGAACACGCAGCGCGCGCTGGAACACGCCGACTCGGTCGTGGTGCTGGTATCGGGGCACAGCGTCTACCGCGCCGGCGGGGAGGACGCGCGGCGCGACGCTCGCCTCGTCGACTCGTATCTGGGCCTGCGTGAAGCGGGGCAGGGAGCGCCGGCGCCTACGCCTTGATGGTCGAGCGCCGCATCACGCGCCTGAACCCCTGGCCTCGCAGGCGTGCGCCGATGTCGTCGCGCAGCGCGTTGTGCATGACGCAGCGGTTGTCCCACAGCGCGAGCGAGCCGGGCTCCCACCGGAAGCGGCAGATGAGCTCGTGACGGGTCGCGTGGCGCTCGAGCGGATCGAGCAGGGCGGCGCTCTCCGCCGCGTTCATGCCCTCGAGCCGCCCGCAGTAATCGGGGCTGATGAAGAGCGAGGTCCGCCCGCTCTCCGGGTGCACCCGGGTGAGCGGGTGCGCGCGCACCTCCGCCGGATCGTCGTTTCGCATCTTCATGCCCCGGTAGGCGGGCAAATGCGCGTCCTCGAAGCTCAGGTACAAGTGGGAGTCGTGCACTGCCTTCAGACGCCGGACCAGCCGCTGCATGCCCGGAGACAGGGTCTCGAACGCGAGGTGCATGTTCGCGAAGAGGGTGTCGCCGCCCGCCGGCGGCACGTCGATGGCGTGGAGCGCCGCGCCGAGGGGCGGCGCCTCCCGGAACGACATGTCGACGTGCCAGCCGCTGCCGAAGGCGTTGACCTCATCGGGCAGCTTGACGACCTCCACGAGCTCCGGATACCCCTCCATCCCGTCCGCGAAAGGGTAGGGCTCGAGGGCGCCGAAGCGGCGCGAGAACGCGAGGTGCTGTTCCGGGGTCAGGTCCTGGTCGCGGAAGAAGAGCACCAGGTGCCGCCGGAATGCCTCGTGGATCTGCGTCCAGACCCCTTCGTCGAGGGGAGCCGAGAGGTCGACGCCCAGCACTTCCGCACCGATGGCCGCGGACCAGGGTCGGATGCGCAGGTTCGGGGCGTGCATCGTCGAGGTCTCCGGGAACGTCGGGCCGGCATGGTGCCACACCCCGCCGCGCGGGAGAGCCCGGGGTAGCGGGTGCCGGGAGTGGTGATGGGCGCGCCGCGGGAGCGGGACCAGCAAACGCTGCTCCAGCTCCCGCGCGGAACAGCTCCCGGATCGTCCACGAGCCGCGGGGTCGCCGGACGAAAGACGAGCGGCATCTCTACAGTGCCGTGAATCCCCCGTCGATGACGAACTCCGCCCCGGTGACGAAGCGCGACTCGTCGCTCTGCAGATAGAGCGCCGCGTCCGCTATCTCGCGGGGCTTCCCGAGGCGTCCCATCGGGTGGCGGCGGATGGCGTCGTCCCGGGTCTCGGCGTCGAAGGCATCCACCATGGGCGTGTCGATGTAGCCGGGGTGGATGGTGTTGACCCGGACTCCGTAGCCGTGCCGCGCACAGTGCAGGGCGGCGGACTTGCTGAGCAGGCGCACCCCGCCCTTGCTCGCGGTGTAGGCGATCGATGCGCCCGCGGGGTCCGCGACGATGCAGTCGATGGAGGAGATGTTCACGATGGAGCCGCCGCGATCCTCCTTCATCGCCGCGACCCCGTACTTGGTGCCGAGAAACACGCCGTCGAGATTGACACCGATGATGCGATCCCACATCTCCCCGGTGCAGTGCTCGACATCGTCGCCCTCCATCGCAATCCCCGCCACGTTCGCGACGCCGTCGAGGTGCCCCCAACGCGCCCGGGCGGTGGAGACGGCGCGCTCCCAGTCCGCCTCTCGGGTCACGTCCAGTCCCTGAAAGGTGGCGCGCGCTCCCAGCGACGCGGCAAGCGTGCTCCCCGCCGCCTCGTTCACGTCGCCGAGCAATACGTTCGCTCCCTCGGCGAGGAAGCGCTCCGCGCACGCGAGCCCGATGCCGGAAGCGGCGCCGGTCACGATGAGCGTCTTGTCGTCGAGACGCCCCATGCCAGTCTCTCCTCACCGCTCGCAAGACAGGGCTCTTGTACTCCAACGCGCCCGGCATTGCATCCCGGGGCGCGACGGCGGGGTCGCACTCCTGAGCAGTTTGGGCGAGTAGACCGGCATCGCCTCCGCCCTGGCCAGATACGAACGACCATAGGTGAAGACGAAGTGATCGGCTTCCGCGTGAATCCGGCCCGCGACCACCGGCGCGGTCCCGCCGGGCAGTCATATCCGGACGAACGCCTCGCGGGGCTGATCCACGTCAGAAGTCATCGTCGGCCTCGCGCCGGGACTTGCGGACCGAGCCCGGCATCAGGGCGAGCTTGTCGTCGCTTCGCTCGATCTGCGGGGCGAGGGTCGTTGCCTCCGGAACGAAGAGATCGACGCCCGTGAGGGTGGCGGCTTCCAGCACGAGGCCGATCGCCACCGAGGGGTTGCCCTTCTCGATGAGTTGCAGCGTGCTCCTGGCAACACCGATGCGAGCCGCAAGGTCGTGTTCGGACATGCGCCGGCGTTTCCGGGCGAGCCTGATTTGCTTGCCCAGGAGGAGCAGCGCCTCTTCGGTGAGGCGCGAACAGGTACGTGGTGTCCTCGACATGGCAGCGTTTTGACTGATATGTCGTTCACAAAGATACTCATGACCGATTTATCGGTCAAATGCGGCGCTATCGCCGGACCGGGGCCGGGACGGCGGCAGGCCGACGGTACGTTGCGGAACACGGGGCGGGAGTTGACGGACTGTAGCCTGACGGCTACGTTGTGCGCATGTTCGAGGTCCGCA
>CAYFYD010000205.1:0-7234 GCA_964347195.1 uncultured Ectothiorhodospiraceae bacterium | reverse complement strand
TCGACGGTCGTGCCGGTCCTGCCGCGGGACCCGACGAGCAAAATGAGAATTGCTGTCTCGCACCGCGAGCCCGAGCACATCGCGGCGCGAGCGGGTGCCGGAATCCGTCGATGAGCGCGGAGGAGCCCATGTCCATCCATTCCCCGACCAACGGTCGCCGGGACGCGGAGTACGAGCGCAACCTCTTCCGGGCCTCCGGGGCGCCGCCCGGAACCCGCCACGCTTCCCGCTACGCCGACCCCGTCCCCCTCGACGCGATCGCCGGGCGCTACGAGGCGGACGGATACTGCTTTCCCATCCGGGTCATCAGCGAGTCGGAGGCGGCCGCGAACCTCGCCCGGGCCGTCGCGACGGCGACGGCGCCGGAAGACCGCAAACGCTTCCTGCGCACCAAATCCCATCTCGCCTGCCGCTTCGTCGACGAGCTCGCCCGTACCCCGGCCATTCTGGACTGCGTGGAGCGCATTCTCGGTCCGGATATTCTTCTCTGGGGGAGCACCTGCTTCGCCAAGGCGCCACGGAGCCCCTCCTACGTGTCGTGGCACCAGGACCTCAACTACTGGGGCCTCGATACCACCGAGGAGGTCAGTGCCTGGCTCGCCCTGTCCCCGTCGAACGAGACCAACGGCTGCATGCGCTTCGTGCCGGGCTCGCACCGCCGCGGCCGGATCGCGCACTCCGACTCGTTCGGGCTCGACAACATGCTGAGCCGGGGTCAGGAGCTGAAGGTCGAGGTCGACGAAGGCGAGGCGGTGCCGGTGTGCCTCGCGCCGGGGGAGATCTCGCTGCACCACGGCCGCATGTTCCACGCTTCCGGGCCGAACCGGAGCGACACGTGGCGCGTCGGGCTGGCGCTGCGCTACATCACGCCCTCCACCCGCCAGGTCGTCGGGGTGCGGGACTTCGCGCAACTGGTACGTGGCGAGGACCGCTTCGGGCACTTCGAGGAGCTGCCGAGGCCGGTCGACGACGAGGACCTCGCCGCCATGCGCCGCTTCGACTTCGTGGAGGGCGTGACGGGCTCCATCTTCTACGCGAGAGCGGACCGGTACGCCGGGCCGGGCGAGGAGCGGGCGAAGGGCGCAGGCATCGGCGAGCCCGCCGCTCCGGCCGACGAGGGCTGAGCGGTGGCGGTCCGCGACATTCTGGAGATCGGCCACCCGGTGCTCGCGGCGCGGGCGGAGGAGATCGACCCGGGCGACATCGGCTCCGCCGGGGTGCAGGGCTGCATCGACGACCTCATCGATACCATGCACGCCGCGAAGGGTTCCGGCATCGCGGCCAACCAGATCGGCGTGCCCCGCCGGATATTCGTCGCCGAGGTGAAAGGACGCAATCCGCGCTACCCCTACAAGCCGCCGATCCCCCTCACGGTGCTCGTCAATCCGGTCATCACCCCGCTCTCGGACGAGACCTTCGAGAACAACGAGGGCTGCCTGTCGGTGCCCGACCTGAGGGGCGTGGTCACCCGGCACCTCGAGATCGAAGTGTCGGGCTACGGGCGCGACGGCGAGGCGCGCCGTTTCCCGGTGCGGGGCTACTCCGCCGGCACCTACCAGCACGAGCTCGATCACCTGGACGGGGTGCTCTTCCCCCACCGGGTGAGCGACCCCACGACCTTCAGCTCCTGGAAGGTGTTCAAGGCGTTCAGGGAGGAGGCGTTCGCAGCCGAGGTCCGGCGCCTCGTCGCCCACTGGGGGGCCTGAAGGGCGGGGGGCGCTCCGCCCCCCGCCGCCGGTGCGCATCCGTGTTCGGTTCGCGCACATGGATTCCCGCCTGCGCGGGAATGACGGGAAGCTGCGCGGGAATGACGGGAAGCGAGGTGTTCCGTGTGGTCTTCGTCTCACCCGCTTCCCGGGCGGGGTCGGGGACGAGCTTGCGCGCACATGGATTCCCGCCTGCGCGGGAATGACACTGAAGAGTAACCCGAGACGAGGAACAGCCCTCGATCCGAGTATCGTCATTCCCGCGCAAAGCCTGCCCCCGGCGAAAGCGGGGGCCGGGGGGGATTCCGTCCGTACTCGTGTCGCGCGCGGCGCTCTGCCTCCGGCGAAAGCGGGGGCGGGGGTCCATTGACTGGCCGAGACGCAAAGCTCGCTGGCCGATCATGGATGCGCCGGTGCGGGGATCACCCGAGCTCGAGCTCCACTCGACCGAGGGACGGGAACTCCGCGAGGATGTGCTCGCCCGCCGCCGCCGGGTAGATGCCGTCGGTGGTGACTCCGGTCGTCACGAAGTCGCCGCGCGAGAGCGAGAGCCCGTAGCGCGGCAGCTCGTCGGCGAGCCAGGCCACCACTTCGAGCGGGTGGCCGAGCACGTTCCCGCCCGAACCGGCCATCTTCTCCTCGCCGTCGACGACGAGCCGGGTCGTCTGGGCGGCGAGGTCGGTGTCACGCCACTGCGCCACCGCCTCGCCGTGGATCCAGGCCCCGTGGATCGCGTTGTCCGCGGCGAGGGAGCGGGGCGTGACCCGTTCGATGCCCGCGAAGTGGTGCTCGACCAGCTCGATGGCGGGGTAGAGATCGCCGACGAAGGGCGCGATCGACGCGCGGTCGTGGCCGCCGGTGCGCTCCGGCACGTCCTCGGCCATCCGGAAGCCGATCTCCACCTCGATGAGGCAGGTACGGTAGTCTGCGGCCTCGAGCGTCACCGGGCTGCGGTGGACCCGAGCGCTCAGAATGCGCCCGAACACCGGGTGGGGCACCCCGAGCATGCGCTGGGCGGCGGGGTTCGTCACCGCCACCTTGTAGCCGGCCCGTTCGCCGCCCCACTGCGCGCAGAGCGCGTCCACGAGGGCCGCCTGCGCGCGGTACGCCGCCGCGAGGTCCGGTGGCGTCAGCTCCAGGGGCAGCTCTTCCACCGAGCGACGCTCGAGGCGCAGGCGGGAGAGAAAGGCAGCGGTGTCTTCGATGCTCATGGGCGGGGGTCCGTGGGGGCCGGTGGCGGGGTGGACATTGTAGGCTCGGGCGCGGCGCGGGTCCCGCGGCATGCCAGGCGGCGAAGGCGCGGGGGCGGGAGCCGGGAAGGCGCCGAGGCGCGATCCGGCAGCCATGGCCCACCGGGATGAGGGACGGCGCGCTCTTCGCGTTCGCCGGATTGCAGGAGCAGTGGACAGTCCGGGAAGACATGGCGCTCACGGGCTCGCTTCCGGCGCAGGGCCCGGTGAGGCGAGCCGAGGGTGAGTCGGAGACTTCATCGACACGAACCCAGGTGCGTGCAGGCGCGGAGCGCATGGCGAGTCGATGTCGTTCACGCGTGTCCCACCTGATCGGCAGAATCACCGCCCGATCCACCTGCTCCGCTGCAGGGCCAGGACCATCTTGTTTCCTGTCATAATAGATTGATTTCAAATACAAAATGAGCTTGTTCAAACAGCCGCTGGAAGACAATGCGAATCAGTGGGATGTCTCCGACTTCGGGATGGCCCTGGCTGCAGGGCACCGTTGGAGGAGACGGCATGGATGCGCGGCTGGAGGCGTTGGAGGCGCGCATGGCGTACCTCGCCACCAAGGAGGACATCCAGAAGCTCGAAGTCCGGGTGTTGGGCGGCGTCATTGTCGCCACCATCGTCGGGTGCACCGCGGCCCTTGGTGCCGCCAGGCTGTTCCTCGGCGTTCAGGGATGGCTGCCCCTGCCAGGGAGCAACTCGCCCCCGCGCCGCGCGTCGAGGATGGCAGGGTCGTCCTGCGCCACCCGGGGACGCGCGGCCCTAAAGCGCCGAGAGGTGCTCCTCGGGGATGTCGATGCCGAAGCCCGGGGCCTCGCTCGCGCCGATCTCGCCCTCGACCGGCAGCACCGCGCCCGGCGCCCGCGCAATGCGCTCGAGCGGGACCCCGGGGTCCGACCCGATGCGGTACTCCGCCCGGTGGATGGTGGCGATGCCGGCGCTCGCGTGCTGGCCGAAGGCGGTGGTGCCGGCGAGGTGGGGCAGCAGCGCGAGCCCGGTGGAATCGGCGATGGCCGCGACCCGGGTGAGGGCGGAGAGTCCGCCGCACCACTGGATGTCGGGCTGGAGCACGTCGACGACGCGGCGCGCGGCCGCCCACTGGAAAGCATGGGGGGAGTACCAGTGCTCGCCCGCGGCCAGCGTCTGGGCGGGCAGGCGCCGGCGCAGGGCGACGTGGCCGTCGAGGTCTTCGGGCAGGAGGCACTCCTCGAGCCAGCCCGGCCGGTAGGGCCGCAGGCGCTCGGCGAGGCGCACCGCGTACTCCACGTCGAGCGACATCCAGCAGTCGATGAAGAGCTCGCGCCGCTCGCCGATCGTCTCGCGGCACTCGGCGATGAATGCCTCGTTGCGCTCGAGGCCCTCCGGTCCCGCCTCCGGTCCGAAGCCGAGGGTAACCTTGACGGCGTCGAAACCGAGCTCCACCGCCCAGTCCACGTCGTTGGTGGTGGCGTAGCACGGGACCCGGCGCCGCGTGCCGCCGAGGAGGCGGTAGACGGGCTCGCCCGCGATGCGCCCCCGCAGGTCCCAGAGCGCGAGGTCGATCGCGCTCGCGGCGCACGCTGCGATACCGGCCGAGCCGTAGGGCTTGGTGAGGCGGAACACGAGGTCCGCGAGGCGCTCGGTGGCGAGGCAGTCCTCGCCGATCAGGCTCGGGCCGAGGTGGTCGCGCACGAGCGCCGCGACCGGCCCCGCGAACTGGGTGGCCCCGAGCCCGCTCGTGCCGTCCTCGGCCCGCACCCGCACCCACAGGTCGCCCCAGGGCATGAGCGCGTTGAAGTCGACCCTCCGGCCCCGATAGCGCGCGAGGGGGTGGGAGACCTCCTGCCGGCCGTGCCAGGAGGCGCGACGCGGGGCTTCCGGCGCCGGCGGGGGAGGCGGCGGCGAGTAGCGCAGGGTCTCGATCGCGGTGATCTTCATCGGCCCCCGATCCGCGCCGGCACCGCGCGGCGCTTCCCTGCCCGCCTTGCCCGGTCCGAGCCCGACAGCAATCCCTCACCGTTCATCATGGACTCCCGCCGGCGGGGAGCTTCCCATGAGCTCCTGTCCCCGTGAAAACACGCATGGACGGGCCGTCCACCCCGTCGGATGAAAGGGTCCGGCGTCGCGAAGACGGTTCTCCTGGGTACGCGGGCATCTTGCCCGCATGTTCTGGTAACGGGCCGGTGACCCGCCGCGGGCAAGATGCCCGCGCACCCCGCACGCTCGGAACATCGCCTGTCCCGAGTCTGCTTGCACCGAAAACGGGGGCGGGGATCCGACGGCCGGTTCCGCATGGCGGGACGCCGCCGGGAGAGTGCCTCGCAAGGCATCTCCCGGCGGGTCCGCCCCTTCAGGCCTTCCGGAAGAGCTCCAGGCGCGGGTCGCCGTTCGGCTTCATGGCGGGGACGACGTGGTCGCGCCACACGATGGGGCGGGGCGGCTGGGTGATCCAGAGGTAGGCGCCGCTCGCCTCCATCTCCTTCTGCATGTCCACCAGGAGCTGGTGGCGCCGGGCGTCGTCGGTCTCCGCCATCGCCGCGAAGTGCAGCGCCTCGAACTTCTCGCTCTGGAACCACTGCCAGTTCCAGATCCCGGCCTGCTCCGGCAGCAGCCACTGGGTGGTCCAGTTGAGGTCGGGCGGCGCCAGCCAGCGGTGGAACTGCATCTCGAGTCCCTCCTTGCCCTTGGTGTCGGTCAGCGACCAGTAGGTTCCGCCCTCGTGGGTGGCGATCTCGAGGTTGATGCCGATCTCGGCGAGGTTGGCCTGGACGATCTGGCCCGCGGTCACGAAGTCGGTGTCGGCGAGGGTGTCGAGCACGAGGTCGAGGCTGTCGACGCCGGCTTCCGCGAGCAGCGCCCGCGCGCCCTCCACGTCCCGCGGGGGCGGGGGCTCCTCGATGTACCCGAGCAGCCCCTTGCCCGCCGGGCCGTGGGCGCGCTCCGCGACGCCGAAGTACGCCCCCTCGAGAATGGCCTCGACGTCGATCGCCTTCAGGATGGCCCGCCGTACCCGCAGGTCGGAGAGCTTCGGGTGCGCCATGTTCATCCCCATCCACACGTTGTCCGGGCTCGACTTGAGCTGCATCTCGAGTCCCGCCGGCATGTTCTCGAGCAGATGGGGCACGATGCTCAGGCTCACCCGGGCGACGTCGAGCTGCCCGGCCTGGATCGCGTTCTCCGCCGCCTTCGAGTCGGTGATGGGATAGAGCTCCACCCGTTTGAACTCGGGTTGGGGGCCGTTCCAGCCGGAGTGGGCTTCGAGCACGATCAACTGGCTCGGGACCTGCTCGACCATCCGGTAGGGACCGCCCTGCGCCGGCGGCTCGAGGGAGTAGGTGCCGCCCGCGTCCTCGACCGCCTTCTTGCAGACGATCGAGCCGGTGGCGTAGGGGAGCACGAACCACCACACGGCGGAGAAGGGCTCCTTGAAGACGATGGTGCCGCTCATCTCGTCGTGGACGTCCACCCGGTCGAGCAGCGCCCAGTTCCCGCCGTTGGGGGGGTTGAGGTCGGGGTCGAGGTAGCGCTCGAAGGAGAACTTGACGTCTTCCGCGTTCAGCTCGCCGTAGCCGTCGCTCCACTCGAGGCCGGGCCGGAGCTTGAAGTTGATGGTCTTCGCGTCGACCGCCTCGATCGACTCCGCGCAGTAGAGCTCCCATTCCCACTTGTCGCCCGGCTTGAAGTTGATGAGCTTCGGGAGCACCGCGTCCATGGTCCAGAGGTCGGCG
Source organism: uncultured Ectothiorhodospiraceae bacterium (assembly GCA_964347195.1). Taxonomy (GTDB): domain Bacteria; phylum Pseudomonadota; class Gammaproteobacteria; order HK1; family HK1; genus JAJEAD01. The sequence continues at coordinate 580 of CAYFYD010000205.1, read as the reverse complement.
GTGTTCTGCCAGAAGGCGGGGTCGAGGTTCACGATGTCGGCGGGGGTGCGCACGCGCAGCGTGTCGCCGTGGGCGTCGGCGAAGACGCCGGTGCTCGACCCGGAGGCGGCGAGCGCCGCGGCGGTGGTCCCCAGGAATCGGCGGCGGGAGATGGGAGCGAACCGGTGCATCGTTGTCCTCCTCGAGGAAAAAGGGGCGCCAGAGTATCCCATCGCTCCGGGCGAATGCACCCGGGGCGTCGCTGCCGGTGGGGGTCCCCGGCCCGGGCTCGGGCGCCCCGGGCTCGCGCCTCCGCAGCGCACGGATTCCAGTCGATGGATTCCCGCCTCCGCGCATCAGGGATCTGTGGAGTCCGTGGATTCCCGCTTGCGCGGGAATGACGATAGCCGAATCGGGGCCATCCTCCGTCTCGGATACCAATTCCTGCCTCCGGCACCCGCCCTTCCGTCATTCCCGCGCAAGCGGGAATCCATGAAGTGCGATGCGACTTGGCGGGTACCGTGCCGGGGGGGATCCGCCTCCCTCACGGCAGGACCATTCAGAAGTCGAGTTGCGGGGTTCGAAGTACTGGAATCAGGCG
>CAYFYD010000204.1:0-7272 GCA_964347195.1 uncultured Ectothiorhodospiraceae bacterium | reverse complement strand
GAGAAGACGGCTTGCGGCTCAGGGGGAAGTCAGGCGCCAAAATGAGAATTGCTGGGAGTCGCCGCCGGGACTTGAAAGGGCGACGACGGACTGCATATGTTCCCGGGCGTGCGCGCGACTTCCCCAGCGCCTGCGCACCCCCCGATTGTCGAGAGGAGCCCCGGATGAAACGACTTCACGTATCCCTCGCGGTCAGCGACCTCGATCGCTCCATCGACTTCTACTCCACTTTGTTCGGCACCGGACCCGGCGTGCGCAAGCCCGGCTACGCGAAGTGGATGCTGGAGGATCCGCGCGTGAACTTCGTGCTGGACGAGAACGGGCATGCCCCGGGCGTCAATCACCTCGGGATCCAGGTCGAGAGCGATGCGGAGCTCGCCGGCATCGCCGAGCGTCTGGCGAAGGCGGAAGCCCCCCTGCTGGAGGAGCGGGCGGCGGAGTGCTGCTTCGCCCGATCCGACAAGGCGTGGTCGCTCGATCCGCAAGGAGTGCCCTGGGAGGCGTTCCGCACCCACGGAGCCATCGACCACTACGGCGCCGATACCGAGGGCATGACCACCCTCGAGCGCGAGGGCTGCTGCGCGCCGGTGGACGCGGAGACGGGATGAGGCGCCCTGGCGCGGCGCTCAGCGGGCGGCAGGGAGATCGTCGATCTCGATTCGTGCCTCCCGAAGAATGGCCCGCAGAGTGCCTTCCGCCATGTCCCGCGAGTGACGCGGTAGAGTGACTTTCCGGCCACTCTCCGCGTGGCGCCACACTTCGTGGCTGCCCGGTCCCGGACGATCGAACACGTATCCGAACCGGCGGAGGCGCCGAGAAGCTTCCCGGTACTCGAATCCGGAGAGTCGCCCCACTACGGCACGCTGACCGACACCAGCAGGTCGAGCTCAACGCCGCTCTCGGGCGGTGTCGCCAGCGCGCGAGGAAGAGGATCGTCGTGTTCGACGCATGACTCGGCGATTCTGCGCGCGAGGCCTCGTGCGATCTCGGTAGCCTCGGTGACGCTGCGCCCCTCTGCGACCAGACCCGGGACGTCGGGGCTCGTGGCGAGATAACCTCCTTCGTCGAGTGGTTCGATATGGAGTCGAATTGCCGCGTCGTTCAATGTGTTTTTCCCTGTGTCGCGTACGGGCAGGATAGTTCACCACTTCCCCCCTTCTCCAGGCGCCCTCTGCTGTTTCAGAACCCGGGTCCCGATTCAGAGCCGGTACACTTGCGTGGCCGTCTCTTCGAAGATGGCTTTGCGCGCCGCCTCGCCGAGCGGGGTGCTCGCGGCGAGGAAGGCGTCGAGCAGCGCGCGGTAGCTCGTCCAGAGCTTCTCGATGGGGAAGTTCGAGCCGAAGAGACAGCGCTCCGCCCCGAAGATCGCTACCGTCTCCCGGAAGATGCGCGCGATGTGGGCGGGGTCGTTGCGGTGGAGGAAAGTGCCGAAGGCGGAGAGCTTCGAGAATACGTTGGGCCGGGCCGCGAGCCGCTCCACGCCTGCGCGCCATGCGGCCCGGCCCGCGGCACTCGAGTCCTCGGGCATGCCGGCGTGCTGGAGCACGAAGGTGACCTCCGGGCACGCCGCCGCGAGCTCGGCCGCGCTCGCCATCTGCGAGGCGAAGACCTGGAGCTCGAAGACGAGGCCGTAGTCGGCGAGGCGCGCGACGTTGCGTTGCAGCACCGGGTCGAGCGCGAGGTCGGGGCGGGGGGCGAAGCGGTACATCGCGTTCTCGTGCCAGTGGAGCTGCATGCGCACGCCGCGAACGAGGGGGTAGCGTGCCAGGCGCTCGAGGTCCGGGCGCGCGTCCCGGGCGAGCAGGTCGGCGTAGCCGACGACCGCGTGCGGCCAGCCGGACTCGCCCGCCACCTCCTCCACCCACGCGACCTCGTCCTCGAAGCGTTCCGGCGCCCAGTTCGCCTGCACGTAGACCGAGCGCGTCACCCCGGTGCCCGCGATGTCGTCGAGGTACTCGCCGATGAGGTAGTCGCGCCGGATCGCCTCGTAGGGGCCGAAGATCCGAGGCTGCATCGGCCCGGTGAGCCAGGGCAGATCGACCTGGCGCCAGACGTGGTGGTGGGCGTCGACGATCGAGAGCCCGCTCACCGCGGCCGGCTCCCCGTAGCGTGGTCCCGGGCGCGCTCCGGCGGCGTGCCGCGGCGGGATCCGCGTCGTGTGCCGCCTCGAGGGTCCCGGACGCGGCCGAGCGAGAGCAGGTGGGCGCAGAGGCGCTCCGGAGAGGCGCCGTCCTCGAGGTCGTCCAGATAGGGAAGGATCGCGGCGAGCGCCGCGGTTTCGGGACGGAACCCGGCGCCCGCGGCGAGCGGCGTGAGCCAGCTCAGGCGCCAGGCGAGGCGGGACAGCCGCCGGACCGTGTCGACCATGGCGTGCGGAGCGCCGCGTTCGAGGCCGTCCGAGACAACGATGACCGCCGCGCCGCGGGCGAGCCCGGCGAAGCGGGGCACCGCCAGGAAGGCCCGGATTGCGTCGCCGATGCGGGTGCCGCCGTCCCAGTCCGGCGCGAGGGCCGACGCCTTCTCGAGCGCCCGGTCCGGATCGCGCAGTCGGAACGCGGCGGTGACGCGGGTGAGCCGGGTGCCCAGCGTGAAGCACTCCATGCGCTCGGCCGCACGGTAGAGCGCGTGGGCGAAGCGCAGGGTGTGCTCGGTGTGCGCCTTCATCGAGCCCGAGATGTCGATGAGCAGGAGGATCCGGCGCTGCCGGGACCGGCGCCGACGCCAAGGGAGCTCCGGCGTGTCGCCGCCTTGGCGAACCGCCAAGCGCAGCGCGCGGCGCAGATCGATGCGCTCCCCCTTGCGCGAGCGGGCGTGGCGGAACCCTCGGGAGCGGGGAAGACGGGCGGGCGCTTCCCGCGCAAAGCGACGAAACGCCAAGTGATCGGCGTCCGGGCGGAAGCGGCGTTGACTGAGCGCCTCGGCCGCGGTCGCGGCCCGGCCCGACTCGTCGGTCTCGGGCGCTTCGGAGGGTTCGTGGACGCCGCCGCCCTCGTCGTGGACCCGGACTTCGGTCTCGTCCTCGCTCTCGCCGGGGACGGGTGCGAGCTCACCGTGGAACCAGGCGCGGAACAGGGCATCGAACTCTCCCGCCCGTTCGCGCGGAGGGCCGAGCGTCGCGAACGCGGCGCGGCGCAGGTCGTCGATACTTCGCGGCCCGAGCAGCTCCACCGCCGAGAGGAAGGCGATCGTCTGCTCGGGCGAGGTCCTGAAATCGAAGCGGCGGAGGAAGGGCGGGAAGCCGGCGAGATGGCGGGCGGCCGCCGGCAGCGGCGCGGGGCTGCTCATCGCGTCGCCCGCTCCAGCACCTCGTCGAGCCCTTCGCCCGCGAAACGCAGGTCCTCCTCGTCCTTGAGCGCGGCCCCGATCGCGCGGCGGAAGGCGAGCGGCCACCGGGTGCCGGACGCGGCCAGCGTCTCCACCGCCTCCGCCCAGTCGATGGCTTCCGCGATCCCGGGCGCCCGGGCGAGCGGCATCTCTCGGAGCTCACCCACCGCCGCGACCACCGCCCGGGCGGTGCGAAGCGCCACGTCGCGTGCGCGCAAGCTCACGATCTCGATCTCCTTCTCCGGCTCCGGATAGGCGATCCAGTCGTAGACGCAGCGCCGGCGCATCGCCTCGTGCAGCTCGCGCGTGCGGTTCGAGGTGAGCACCACCACCGGCGGCGCCTCGGCGCGCAAGGTGCCGATCTCCGGGATCGAGATCTGGAAGTCGGACAGGAACTCGAGCAGGAAGGCCTCGAACTCGTGGTCCGAGCGGTCGATCTCGTCGATGAGGAGCAGGGTGCGGGAGGGAGCGCGCAGGGCGGCGAGGAGCGGGCGCTCGATCAGGAACGCCTCGTCGTAGAGATCGATGGCCCGATCGCCCCCGCGGCGCAGCTCGAGCATCTGCGCGGGATAGTTCCACTCGTAGAGCGCGGCGGAAGCGTCCATGCCCTCGTAGCACTGGAGCCGGACGAGGTCGCGGCCGAGCACCTCCGCGAGCGCCTTGCCCGCCTCGGTCTTGCCGGTGCCGGGCGCGCCTTCGAGCAGCAGCGGCTTGCCCAGCGCCAGGGCGAGAAAGGCGGCGGTGCTCAAGTCCTCGTCCGCAATGTAGGCGGCGTCGCGCAGCGCCGAAGCGAGCGCCTCGGGCGATGCGAAGCGCCGCGGCGGGGGGGGCGGTCGCGGTGCGGGCGGGCTCGATGCCCGCGCCGGCGCGGAATGCGCCCCGCCCGGGGAGTGGGCGCTCGGCTTCCCCCCCGGCGCCGGGCCGGTCTTCGCCGGCTCGTTCCCGCCGGACCCCGCGACCCCGCCGTACCCGCGAGCCGGCGCATCCGCCGCGGCGCCGGGCGCGCTGCGTCCGGGCTTTGCCGGCGGCGTCCAGGCGAGCCGGCGCCTCATCGCGCCCGGCCCCTCGAGGTGCGCTGCAGCGGCGACGATCCGGTGACGATCATCCGGTCATCGTACGCGATGCCGAGGCGCGTCGGATCATCGGGCGGGACAGAACCTTGCCTCGAATGCAGCAAGACCTTGCCGGGATGAGGCGCCGCGACACCCCTTGCGGTTTCGACCGCAGGGTGCGGGGTCTCTTCGGAGGCCTTTGCTTTTTCGTGGTGAGCAATGCGCACCTCTGTCGCTCGTCCACGAGGGATGCCACGTGCTTGCAACCTCTGCCCGAGCCGATCCGGCAGCCCGAGCTGCGAAGGCGAGAACACCCACCGCAACGGCGCGGCTCAACGGCGTCGAGCCCGCCGCGGCTCGCCGCCGTTCCCGGCTCACGGTCTTTTCAGCTCGGGGAAGTACGTGGCGTAAAAGCCCCGGTCCCGGGTCAGGAACGACTCGGCAGCGGCGGCCGCGTGCGCTCCGATCAGGAAGTCCGGGATGATGCGCGTCCTCGGTCCGCCGGCCTTCCGGTAGCGCATCCAGCGCAACCCCGCTTCGTGGGCAATGGCCGTATCGATCGGAGAGATCGTCGCATTGATCTGTCGCAGCGCTGCGTCCAATGCCGCGCGGTCACCGAACGCGGGGGTCAGCTCCGCGTAGACGATGTCGCACACGATGATGGCGCCCGCGTCGTACGCGGTGCGGAGCGAGTCTCTGGACTGTTCACCGTGCCGGGGATCGGCCAGGAACACGTCGAGCAGAACACTCGTGTCGACCGCCGTCCTCACCTCCCGCGGATCTCCTCGAGATACTCGTCCGTGTTGCCGCCGTTGTCGAGTAGCGCATACACGCGTTCGACGGGATGTTCGACCGCGCTTCGCTTGCGGATCAGGATCCCTTTCGGGGTCGAGGTCATCTCCACTTCCACGTTGTGAGTCATCCCGAAGCGGTCCCGCAGGGCTTTCGGGATGGTGACCTGGCCTCGTTCGGAGATGCGCATGCTGGCCTCGGCATGAAATTCGGTAACGTTAGATCATATTTTGGTCTACAGAAACGAGCAACATGCGCCAAGGGAAGGCGCACCGGGACGCCAAGTCCTTCATCCGGCGCCTTGTGTCCCCGTGGCGCCGCCTCGAACCCCGTCAGGGGCCGCCAATCCTGGACGAAGGCTGCGTACCCGGCCTCATCCGGACACCCGCCCGCAACCTCTGCCCGAGCCGATCCGGCAGCCAGAGCTGCGAAGCGCGGAGCTCGCCCACCGCAACGGCGCGGTTCAACGGTGCCATCGCGAGCCCGCCGCAGCTCCCGAGCCGGCTCCGGAGTCCGCCATGGCGGCGGTCCCCGGTTTCGGTCGAAGGGGTGCCGCCGGCGCGCGTGCCCGATCGACAGCGCGGGGTACGGCCGTACCGCCTCACCCCGCCCCACCCTGCCCCTCGAGCGCGCGCAGGATCTTCTCCGGGGTGAAGGGCATCTCGTCGATGCGCACGCCTACCGCGTCGAAGATCGCGTTGGCGATGGCGGGAATGGGAGGGGTGGAGCACATCTCGCCGACTCCCTTGCCGCCGTAGGGGCCGTCCGGGGCAGGGCGTTCGAGGATTGCGAACTCCTGCGCGCAGATGTCGCCCGGCCCCGGCATCAGGTACTCGTTGAAGTCGGTGGGGCCGTGGGCGCGGTCGGGGTAACAGGGCTCGGTGGTCTCCCAGAGCGCGTGGCTCATCCCCATCCAGCCGCCGCCGACAAGCTGCTGCTCCACCATCGCGGGGTTGAGCGCGCGTCCCACTTCGTAGGCGGCCTTGATGGAGATCACCTCGACCTCTCCGGTCTCGTCGTCCACCTCCACTTCCGCGACGGTGCACGCATGGGCGTAGCAGGTCACCGGGTCCATCTCGCCGGTGTCCGGGTCGACCTTCGACAGGGGCACGAGGAAGATCCCGCGCCCCGACACGGTGCGCCCCTGCTCGAACTGGGCGGCGGCCGAGGCGTCGGCCACCGTAATCGAGCGCGCCGGAGCGCCGCGCACGTGGATGTTGCCTCGTCCGTCGGTGACGAGGTCGGCGGCGTCGACCTCCAGCTTTTCCGCCGCCGCCTCGAGGAGGACGCCACGCGCCTCCTGCGCGGCGGTGATGACCGCGTTGCCGACCCGGTGGGTGCCCCGGGAGGCGAAGCTGCCCATGCAGTGGGGGCCGGTGTCGGAGTCCGCGGTGTCGACGAACACGTCCTCGACCGGAACCCCGAGCGCTTCGGCGCAGATCTGGCGCACCACGCTCTTCATGCCCTGCCCCAGGTCGATGGAGGAGAGGCTGACGGTGAACTTGCCGCCGGGGTTCGAGTGCACGAGGGCCTGGCTCGGGTCCCCCCCGAGGTTCATGCCGATGGGGTAGTTGACCGAGGCGACCCCGCGCCCGCGTCGCTTCGCCATCGTCGCTAGGGCCTCCTCACGTGGGTCATCGCCGGCTGGTTCCCGCCGCCCGACCGCGCCGGCTGGGTCCGGCCGCTCGGCGGCAGCGCCGGCGTGCTCGCGGTGGCCGCGCGAGCCGGCCCGGACCGGCGAGACACGGGGCTGTTGTCCTGTCTCACGAACACGGTCGTGGTCCCGTGAGGGTAGCAGAGTACGTACATCTCTCGTCTCTGTTTCCGAACACTTCCGGATTCATCGGGCAGGGCAGATCACTTCGCGGGCGTCCTCGATCGCCGCCGGACAGCGTAGCTCCTCGATGCAGAAGCTCTTTCTTCGGTTGACGACGACTTCGCTCGAAACGCTCGGCGATCGACACAACCCCTTGAATTTGCTGTGCAAGAAACGTGATGCTTCGCGCAAGGGCACCAGCCGGGCGGCAGATGCGGTCCGTCGTCATTGATGATGAGGCGCCGATGCGGTGAAGGTGGGCGGTGTGGGCTGCCCCGCAATGTGGCC
>CAYFYD010000203.1:0-7332 GCA_964347195.1 uncultured Ectothiorhodospiraceae bacterium | reverse complement strand
TGATGTTGCCCCCTCGGCTGTCAATCGCGTCGGCCGGTGCCCTTCTTTGTCGTCATTCCCTTGGTCAGCGGGAATCCATCGCCTGCTTCGGCTCGCCCACCCACATCTCTCCGTCCGTGTGCCCGCCCGATCGGCTTTGTGGTCGGCGTCCGCAGCAGGAGGCCGGTCGGATATGCGGGTCAGGCCCGCGGCGGCCGGCGCTCGACCACCCCCTCCGGAGTGAGAAGGGTGTTGGCGAGCCGGCGCTCCTCGTGGTTCATTCGCCAGCTCAGCAGCTTCTGGGCGTGCTCCAGCACGCGCTCCCGGTAGTCCGGATCCCCGGCGCGGTCGACGAGCTCCGCGGGGTCCTCCTCGAGGTCGAAGAAGAGCGCGGGCATGGCGGTGAAGTGCACGTACTTGTAGCGTTCGCCGCGCAGGGCGTACAGGGTGCACTGGTCGGGCGCGAGCCCCAGCGCCTCGGAGCCCGGCTCCTGGAGGACGTGGCGGAAATCGAGCTGGAAGTGGGCTTCGCGGCGCCAGCGGGCCGGGGTGTCCCCCGCGAGGAAGGGTGTCAGCGATTCACCGTCGCACTCGGGCGGCACCTCCCGACCGAGGGCTTCGAGGATCGTGGGCATCACGTCGACGTTCTCGCTGAAGGCGCCCACCCGCCGGCCGCGTCCGGGCGACGCGACCGGTCGCGGGTCCCGGACGATCAGCGGCACGTGGAAGGCCTGGTCGAAGTAGCAGAGCTTGGAGAACTGCCAGTGGTCGCCGAGGTGTTCGCCGTGGTCCGAGGTGAACACCACCAGGGTGCGCTCGTCGGCCCCGCTCGCGCGCAGGCTCCCGAGCAGGCGCCCGATCTGGGCGTCGACCTCGCTCATCATCGCGTAGTAGTTGGCGCGCGCCTGGCGGATGTCGCGCTCGCCGAGCGCGAGGTTGTTGCGCGGACAATGGTCGTAGGCGATGCCGGGATCGAGCTGGTGGTGGAGGTACCAGGCGAGATAGGGGTGCTGGCGCGCTTCCTCGTCCGGCGTGGGCGCCCGCACCGGCGGCGGCACCTCATCGGGGTCGTACATCGCGTGGTAGGGCGCGGACGCGATGAAGGGCGGGTGGGGCGCGAGGTAGGAGAGGTGCACGAACCACGGCTCCTGGCCTTCCGCGCTCAGGTGTTCGATCACCTTGTCGGTGAGGAATCCCGGGGCGTTGTCCTCCGTCGGCCAGGCCGCTGCGGCGCCGCTGATCGCCTGGCCGGGAGCGCGGTCGTCGCGGCCCGGCGCGAAGAGGCGGGCGGTGTCCCCCGGCACCTCGTAGCCGCGGTGCGCGAGGTGCCGCCGCCAGGGCCAGTGGTCGTCGTCCATCGGCACCACCGGGGTCATGCCGGGCAGCACGCCGCCGGAGGGGCGCAGGAGATCGGGGTCGCCGGGGGCGCGGGACCTCGGATCCGCCGCGGTGTCGGTATAGCCGAAGAGCAATGGCTCGTAGCCGAGCCGGCGCGCCTCGAGGGCGACGTTGGTGTGACGCGCGTCGAGCGGCGTGCCGTTGACCACCACCCGGTGGTTGTGCAGGTAGAGCCCGGTGTAGAGGCTCGCCCGTCCGGGGCCGCAGGGCGACGCCTGCGAGTAGTGGCGCGTGAAGAGCACCCCCGACTCGGCCAGGCGGTCGAGGTGCGGCGTGCGCACGCAGGGGTGCCCGAGCGCGGACAGGCAATCGCCGCGCCACTGATCGGCGGTGATGAAGAGTACGTTCAGCAATGCTCACTCTCCCCGATGGGCAGGGAACGCATCAGTCTCCGTGATCGAAGAGAGGACCGATCGCGGCGGCGGAGCGGAACCGGACGGGCCGGGAGAGCTTCTCGACCGTACCCTGTTCCACCAGTCGCTTCAGACAACGCCGGGTCGGAAGCTTCGGGATCCGGAGCTGTTCCACGACCTCGGCTTCGGTCAGGGGAGCGTGCTCGCGTGCGAACAGTTCCGTTACCTTCTCGGCAACGAAGCGGTTCAGCCATATCTCGACCTGCTTCTTCGAGACCTGGAGCTCCTCCGCAACTTCGGCCTCCGTCCTGCACAGATCCATGCCTTCGAGCAACTCCTCGACCTTGGCGAACAGCTCGCCGGCAGGCGAGGAACCGGTCTCGGCGCGAGGCTCGGGAGCCGTTGCCGGTGCCATTGACTCGCTCAGTCCATCGCCCTCGACGGGCGAGGGCTCCTCTCGAACGCCCGGAGAGAGTACCCGCTGCCGCGGAGCACCGTACTCCACGGCGTGCGTCGCATTCAGGATCTCTTCCAGAGCCTTCGGGGTCTTCGGACTCGGCCACGGCATTGCCCCTCTCTTTCGCAGTCCTTCGATCCCCTCGTTCGCTTCGCCATCGGCGCGGACATGGATCGGGACACACTTCAGCTTGTCGAGCTGCTCGACCGCTCCGGTCCAGGTGCCGCCTTTCCCGTAGTCGGAGCTGACCACCAGCGCCGCATCCGACAGCGCGTAGATCAACTTGTTGCGCTGCATGGCATGTCCGACGTGGAAGCGGGCGGCAGGGTCGTACGGGCACACCAGAACCAGACGTTCTTCCATCAGCGCTGCGCGGTGCTCGCTGCGCATCACCGCCTTCTCGAGTCCGTCGGCCAGGACCCCCGTCACGCGACCGCCGGCTTGCGACGCTCCGCGCATCGCGGCCTGATCGATGCCTCTGGCTCCGCCCGATACCAGGGTACGCTGCGCGGAGGCCGCGAGTCGCCCCACCTCTTCGGTGTACGCGAGCAGCGTGTCGTCCACGTTGCGGGAGCCGACCACCGCCAGACCGCCACTGTCCAGGATCGCGGCGTTGCCACTGCCGTAGAGGATCGGGGGGGCATCTTCTCCGAGGCGCTTCTTCAGGCGCCGGGGGTAGTCGGCATCCGCTCGGCTCACGACCCAGATCGCTCTTGTCTGCCAGCGTTCCATCGCCTGACCGAGGAGAAAGCCTCGACCGAGCAACCCTTCGAGCCGCCCGGGATCCGGACCGAGGCCGCACTCCCTCATGATCTCGTGTGCGCCGGAGGCCAGCAGATCGGCGGGCTGACGCCGCAGCTCGCGAAGCCGGCGCGCAAGCCGGCGGTATTCGGCGGCGCTCAGCGGCCGGGCGGAGGGTCTGCTTCGCCCGACCGTCAAGGGTGCGGTCAGCAGCAGTATCGCCTGCGCGTTGGAAGAGATCCCGGTCCTCATCATCTCCGGCTCGCACAGGCGAGGGCGAGCGGCCACACGTCGCCGCTTCCCTTCGAGCGCAGCAGCCACGCGGCGACTGTCAGCGTCCAGCGCGAGTCCACCATGTCGTCCACCAGCAGCACCGGACCATCGGGCAAGGGTTCCTGCGCGAGGGTGAGCGAAGCGTCCACGTTGCGCGCCTGCTGCGTGCTGTTGGCCATCGACTTCTGCTCGGCGCGGTCCTCGATCCGATTCGGGTGTGACCACTGGCCCACGGGCGGGACGGCGCGACTCGCGACCGTGGCGCCCGGTCAAGCGCGCTCGAGGATGGTCACCACGCATACCGCTTCGTCGAAGCCGATGACCCCGCCGCCGTTCTCGGCGAGGCCGAGCCGCGCGCCCTCGACCTGGCGCGTTCCCGCCTCGCCGCGGAGTTGCTCGGCGAGCTCGACGATCATGGAGGCGCCGGTGGCGCCGATGGGGTGTCCCTTGGCGATGAGGCCGCCGGATGTGTTGAGCGGGAGCCGGCCGCCGGGCCCGGTCTCCCCCGACTCGACGAATCGCCCCCCTTCGCCCTCCGGACAGAACCCGAGCATCTCGCACTGGTAGAGGTGGGAGAAGGCGGTGGCGTCGTGCACTTCGGCGAGGTCGATGTCCGCGGGCGCGACGCCGGCCTGGTCGTAGGCGCGCTGCGCCGCCGCGTAGCTCAGTCCCCGTTCGTCGAGGGTGCGGTACTTGCCGCCGCTCAGCCCGCAGGCCCGGACCTTCACCGCGCGCTCGCGCACCGGGGCCGGGCATCCGCACAGGAAGCCCTCGCTCGCGACGAGGAGGGCCGCTGCGCCGTCGCCCATCGGCGCGCACATCGCGCGGGTCAACGGCCAGGAGATCTCGCGGTCCGCCATGACCTCTTCGGGCGTGGTCCGGAAGCGGTACTGCGCGCGTTCGTTGTCGGCACCGTAGTTGTGGGCGGCGGCGGCCGCGACCGCGAGCTGGCGCTGCGTGGTGCCGTAACGCTTCATGTGGTAGCAAGCCTGCATGGCGTAGGTGTCCATGAAGGGAGTGCGGCCGGCGCCCACCTCGAAGGGTTTGCCCGAGGTGTCGCCCGCGGCCGCGTAGTAGCGCTGCCATTCCTCCGGGTCGAACTGATCGAGGGTGCCGTCGAAGGCTTCGAAGCGGCCGCGGCCGGTGGCGGGCTCGATGAGCTTCTCCACCCCCATCACCAGGCCGAGCGCGGAGGCGCCGCCGCGCACCGCGAAGGTCGCGGCGGCGAGCGCGCTCGCGGTGGTCGCGCAGGCGTTCTCGACGTTCACGAGCGGAACCCGCTCCGGAAAGAGCCCTTCGCCCACCAGGGGCGCCATGCACACCTGGCCCCGGGAGTTGGCCTGGCGGTCCATGTGCATGGTGCAGTTGCCGAACCAGGCGAAATCGATCTCCGCGCCGTCGTCCATGCCGGCGTCGGCGAGCACGCCGAGGTAGGCTTCGCGGGTGAGGTCCTTGTAGCTGCGCTCCGGCCTCTTGCCGAAGGGGGTGGAGAAGGCCCCGATCAGGCAGGCGTCCGCCATCGTCTCGCTCCGCTTCGGGAAGTGGGCCGCGAGTATTCCACTCGCCGCGGCGGCGGTCCACGCCCGCGACGACGCGCGCGCGGGCGGGAGCGTGGTGCCTCGACGCCCGCAGCTCACTGAGCTCGGTGTGAAATGCGGGCTTGGAGTATGCTCTGCCTGCGTCGCGTGCCGCGGGAGGGCCGCATGCCTCGTGACTCCGCTTCCGCTTGCCCACGGCGCGGCCGGACCGCGAGGAAGGCCCCCGGCCGGGCGGGGGCGCGCCCGCGCGCCGGGCGGGCGGGTGCCGCCGGAGGGCACACGGCTCCCGGCCCCGCGCGCGCCCCCCGCGGAGGCGCTCGCCGGACTCGTCGAGCGGGTGACCTTCCACAGCGAGGAGACCGGGTTCTGCGTCCTGCGCGTGAAGGCGCGCGCGCACCGGGACCTCGTCACCGTGGTCGGCCACGCCGCGACGGTCTCGGCCGGGGAGTGGATCTCCGCCTCCGGGGAGTGGGTGAACGACCGCACCCACGGCCCGCAGTTCCGGGCCCGCTTCCTCGCGGCGTCGGAGCCCACTTCCATCGACGGCATCGAGAAGTATCTCGGCTCGGGCATGATCCGGGGCATCGGCCCCGTGTACGCGAAGAAGCTGGTGCGCGCCTTCGGGGAGCGGGTGTTCGACGTGATCGAAGAGAAGCCCGAGCGCCTGCGCGAGGTCGAGGGCATCGGCCCGGTGCGGGTGAAGCGCATCACCACCGCCTTCGCCGAGCAGAAGGCGGTGCGCGAGATCATGGTGTTCCTCCACGGACACGGGGTGGGCACCGCCCGCGCGGTGCGCATCTTCAAGACCTACGGGGCCGAAGCGGTGGAGGTCATGAAGGAGAACCCCTACCGCCTCGCCCGCGACGTGCGCGGCATCGGGTTCAAGACCGCGGACACCATCGCGATGCGCCTGGGGCTCGAGAAGACCGCGATGGTGCGGGTTCGGGCGGGGATCGCCTTCGCGCTCGGCGAGGCGATGGACGAGGGGCACTGCGGCCTGCCGCGGCACGACCTCCTGCCCCGCGCCGCGGCTCTGCTCGAGGTCCCGGAGGCGCTCGTTGCCACCGCGCTCGATTTCGAGCTCGACGACGAGACGGTGGTCGCGGACTGCGTCGGCGAGATGCCGTGCATCTTCCTCGCCGGCTTGCACCGCGCCGAGTCGGGGATCGCCGAGCGCCTGCGTGCCCTGTGTCGCGGCGCGGCGCCTTGGCCGCACATCGTGCCGGACAAGGCGATACCGTGGATCGAGGAGCGCATCGGCCTCAACCTCGCCGAGAGCCAGAGAGAGGCGGTCGCCAGCGCGCTGGGCGCCAAGGTCATGGTGATCACCGGCGGACCCGGGGTGGGCAAGACCACCATCGTCAACGCCATCCTGGGCATCCTCGCGGTCAAGCGGGTCAGGATCGCGCTCGCTGCGCCCACCGGTCGGGCCGCCAGGCGGATGAGCGAGGCGACCGGCCGGGAAGCGAAGACCGTCCACCGCCTCCTCGAGGTGGACCCGAGAAGCGGCGGGTTCAAGCGCAACGCCGGAAACCCTCTGGACTGCGACCTGCTCGTGGTCGACGAGATTTCGATGGTGGACGTGCCGCTCATGCACGCCCTGCTGCGGGCGTTGCCGGTGAGCGCGGCCCTGCTCGCGGTCGGCGACGTCGATCAGCTCCCTTCGGTGGGGCCGGGCCAGGTGCTGGCCGACATGATCGGAGGCGGCGCCTTCCCGGTGGCGCGGCTCAGCGAAGTGTTCCGGCAGGCGGCCCGCAGCCGGATCATCGTGAACGCGCACCGCATCAACGAGGGCGTCCTGCCGGACCTCGACCCGCCGGAGGACGGCGAGAGCGACTTCTACTTCGTGCCGGCGGAGGACCCGGCGGACGCGGTGGGGAAGGTCATCGAGCTGGTGTCGGTCCGCATGCCGCGGCGCTTCGACCTGGACCCGATCCGCGACATCCAGGTGCTGAGTCCCATGAACCGGGGAGGGGTGGGCGCGCGCTCGCTCAACATCGAGCTCCAGGCGGTGCTGAACCCGGCCGGGACGCGCCGGGTGGAGCGTTTCGGATGGACCTTCGCCGGTGGCGACAAGGTGATGCAGATCGAGAACGACTACGAGAAGGAGGTCTACAACGGCGACATCGGCTATGTGGAGGATGTCGATCCCGAAGTGGGAGAAGTGAGCGCACACTTCGATGGCCGTCGCCTCGTCTACGGCTTCGGCGAGCTCGATGCGCTGGTGCCCGCCTACGCCACCACCATCCACAAGAGCCAGGGCTCGGAGTACCCGGCCGTGGTCATCCCGATGATGAAGCAGCACTACGTCATGCTGCAGCGCAACCTGCTCTACACCGGCGTGACCCGTGGCCGGCGTCTGGTGGTGCTCGTCGGCCAGCGCCGGGCGCTCGCGATCGCGGTCAAGTCGGCGTCGGGGCGCCGGCGCTGGTCGAAGCTCGAAGAGTGGCTGCGGGGAGCGGGCGGCTCCTGACCGGCCCGCATTGCACACCGCGCTCCTGCTGCGGACGCCGATCCGATCATGGTGAACGGGTCAGCCATTCTCATTTTGCTCGTCGGGTCCCGCGGCAGGACCGGCACGACCGTCGATCTG
>CAYFYD010000202.1:0-7333 GCA_964347195.1 uncultured Ectothiorhodospiraceae bacterium | reverse complement strand
TCGGGCAAGACCACGCTGGCGAGGAGCATCATGGGCCTGCTGCGGCCGCGGGAGGGCAGCATCCGCTTTCGGGGCCGGGGGGTGGTCGGCCTCGCTCCGCGCGCGCTGAAGGCGTTCCGAAGGGAGGTCGGGGCGATGTTCCAGGACCCGGTCGGGTCCCTGAGCCCGCGCCTCACGGTGCGCTCGCTGCTCTCGGAGCCCTTCCGCATCCACGGGCTCCGCGGGCGCGACCTGCAAGGCGAGGTGCGGCGGCTGCTCGGTATGGTGGGGCTGAACGAGGAGTTCGCGGGCCGCTATCCCCATCAGCTCAGCGGGGGGCAGGCCCGGCGCATCGGCGTCGCGCGGGCACTCGCCCTGGGGCCGAAGCTCGTCATCGCCGACGAGCCGACCGCCGGCCTCGACGTGTCGGTGCAGGGGGAGGTGCTGAACCTCCTCGGCCGCCTGCAGCAGGAGCTCGGCATCAGCATCCTCGCGATCAGCCACAACCTGAACGTGGTGCGCCACATCACCGACCGCATGGGCATCATGTACCTGGGGCGCCTCGTCGAGCAGGGCCCGACCGAGGCCGTCTTCCGCGAGCCGCGCCACCCCTACACCCTGGCCCTGCTGTCGGCCAATCCGCAGCCCGACCCCGATGCGGTCGCGGACCGGCTCGAGCTCCAGGGCGAGGTCCCGAGCCCGATGGAGCGCCCGGCGGGATGCGAGTTCCATCCCCGCTGCCCCTTCGCCCGGGCGCGCTGCCGCGAATCGCTCCCCGGCATCGAGCGCACGGGCGGCGCGCACGCCTGGCGCTGCCACTATCCGGTGGGCGCCTGAGCCCGCGCTGCATCAGGTGGGCAGGGACGCTCCCCGCCGGAGTGCCGCCCCGCGCTCCGGGGGGCGCAGGCACGGGCGGCGGCTCAGGCGCGCCGGGTCAGCACGAAGGACTCGTCGGTGAACCACAGGCCGCCGTGCCGGGCCAGCACCTCGGTGGTGGCGCGCAGGTAGTCACTGCCCGTCATCGCTTCGGTGACCCGGGCGTCGTCGATCTGGGCGACGTAGACGGCGGCGTTCCAGGCCGCGAGCAGGGTGGAGGTGCCGATGTGCTCCTGCACTTCGTTCGGCATCACGTGCATGCGGTAGCGGAAGAGCGCGCTCGATTCGTTCGCGCTCTCGTAGCTCCGCTCCGGAAGGGCGCTCTCCAGGTGCCGGTGCAGTGCCTCGGCCAGCATCGGCCCCGGGGTGCGGAAGGGCTCCTCTCCCGGCCACACCTTGCGGATGATCTCCATCGCGGGGTCCTGGCCGGTGGACTGGATGGCGATCATGCGTCCCCCCGGCGCCAGCGCGCGCGCGAGCGGCGCCAGCACATAGCGCACTTTGAAGCGGGTGGGATGGCGCGCCCGGTAGGGCTGGGCCGCGATCACGAGGTCGTAGGCGGGGGCCTGCTGCTCGCGCCGCGGAATGACGTTGTCGAGGGCGAAACGGTGGTCGGCGCGGTAGAGCACGAGCACCGAGGGCTCCACGTACACCGGGTTTCCGGTGCGCGGACTGGTCTCGACCTTCCACCACCCGGCGAGGCGCGGGCGCAGGGCGTTGACCTGCCGGTCGAAGTCCTGCGCACAGTGCCCTTCGAGCGCCACCTCGTGCCAGTTGAGCCGGTCGCGGGCCCGCGGGTCCGCCGGGAGCAGGTCGGGCGCTTCCCGGTAGTTGAGGTTGGTGAGCAGGACCACCGTCTGGGGATGCTCGGAGAAGCGGTCGGGGAGCTTCTCGAGCGTGAGGCGCACGTCCTCGAGGCTGATCTCCTTGCCGGTGACGACGAAGGGCACGGTGGGGAAGGTCCCGTGCAGGCGGCGCAGCACGCTCGCCATCACGGTGCCGTCTCCGGTGCCTGCGTCGAAGACCCGCAGTGCGGGCGGAACGGGACGGAGGTGGTGAAGCTCGTCGCCCACCCGCTCCCCGATCGCCCACTTCTCCCCGCAGGTGGTGACGAAGAGCAGGTACTTTTCGCGGTTGTCGAAGAAGCGGAAGGGACGATCGGGACTGGCCTGCATTTCCCTGGCTAAGCCCCTGCTGCGGACGCCCACCCCTGCTGCTCGAGCGGGCGTACTCCCTCGAACCCCTTCTTCGACATCGTCACCACTCCTTCGCGAGCGCTACGCGGTCCCTGCTGCGCTTGTCGGCCGCGCAAGCCTTCCCTGGCTCGCCCGCTCGCCGGGACGCGGCGCCCCCGGCGCTTCGCCTGTGTACCGCGAGCCCGCACACGTCTCTCGAGTCCGTGCACCCGCTCACTACGGCGTCTCGACGCCCACGGTTCACGAAGCTTGCGGAGAAATGCAGGCGGGCGGGGCGTTCATGGGCGGCGGACTATAGCACCGCGACGGGCCTCCCACTTCCGGGCCATGCGCAGGACCGATTCCTCGCCGCTGCGCGTCCGGACCCCGTTCACCGGCACCCACTGGAGGGCGTGGGACTCGTCGTTCTTCCGTAAGCGGTCGCTCCCGGCCACGAGGAGGAATCGCACGTCGTAGTGCAGGTGCGCCGCCTCGGGGCCGCGGGCGGGGATGCGGTGTACGTCGAGGTCGAATATCGCCTCGTCGAGCGCCCGCACCGCGAGTCCCGACTCCTCGCGCGCCTCGCGCAGCGCGACCGCGAGGGGGTCGGGGTCGCCGTCGCTGTGACCGCCGAGCTGCAGCCAGCGCCCGAGCTTGCGGTGGTGAGTGAGCAGCGCCCGCTCGCCCTCGGAGTCCACCAGCCACGCGGAGCCGGTGATGTGTCCCACCCGGCAGGTACGCTCGAAGCAGTCCGGATGCGCGTCCACGAAGGCTTCGAATCGCGAGACGGTGTCCGCCTCCCGCGGCCAGCGCACCCGGTACGCCGCGAGCAGCGCTCTCAGACCCTTTCGGTGCATGGCGGCGTTGACATGGTTCCCGCGGCCGAAGATAGAATGCCGGCCACGTACCTTTCAATGCCGTGCTTCCCTCCCCCGCGGGGTGCCCGCCGGCGCCGGACCGGGACGGGGACGGGAATGCGACCGAGGAGCCTCGTTCCCATGCAGTTCCACCTCGTCATCAACATGGAACGCTTCAGCCCGGACACCGACATGGCGGAGGTGCTGGAGCACACCACGGCGATGGTGGAGATCGCCGACCGGGCCGGCTTCGAGATCGTGTGGGCGGCGGAGCACCACGCCCTGGAGATGACGATCGCGCCCGGTCCTTTCCAGCTCCTCGCGCACTTCGCCGCGCGCACCCGGCGCATCCGCCTCGGCACCGCGGTGGTGGTGGCGCCCTACTGGCATCCCGTCAAGCTCGCGGGAGAGGCCGCGCTCCTCGACCTCATCTCGGGCGGCCGGCTCGAGTTCGGTATCGGCCGCGGCGCCTACCAACGCGAGTTCGACCGCCTCGCCGGCGGCATGGACCAGAACCTCGGCGTGCCGATGATGCTGGAGATGATCCCCCTCCTGAAGGCGCTCTGGCGGGGGGATGTTGCGCACGAGGGCAAGTACTGGCAGTTCCCGGACGCCACCTCCTGCCCCAAGCCGGTGCAGAAGCCGCATCCGCCCTTCTGGGTGGCGGCCCGCGACCCGGGCACCTTCGACGCCGCGATCAAGGGAGGCTGCCACATCATGTCCTGGGCCCTCACCCGGCCCTTCTCCGAGGTGGAGAAGTACAAGGCTCAGTTCGAGGCCGCGCTCGCGGCGAATCCGGGCCTGCCGCGTCCCCGTTTCATGACCATGCGCCATACCGGCATCTACGAGCGGCCGGCCGAGCTCGACGTCTTCGTCGAGGCGATCGTGCGCCAGGGTCGTCAGTTCGAGAACCTCTTCCGGAACCTCGCGCCGGTCCGCAGCGGCTTTCCGGACGAACCGGACCCCGCCCTGCTCACCAACCAGGCCGCCTACGCGCCCGCGGCGCTGAAGGAGAACCTGATCCTCGGCACTCCGGAGGAGGCGATCGAGAAGCTCGAGCGCTACGAGGCGCTCGGAGTCGATGCCTTCTGCTACATGGCGAGCTACAGCCTGCCGATGCCGCAGCAGCGGCGCTCGCTCGAGCTCTTCGTGAGTGAGGTGATGCCGGCCTTCGCGGAGCGCTCGAAGGCGGCGGCGTGACGCGCCGCCCGGCCCGCCGCCCCCCGTTCACCGGCGCTCGATGAGGGCATCCGGGGCGGTGCCGCCCGATCAGGGCCATGTCATGCTGGCTGAGCATCCGCTCCAGAGGGACCGGGGTGCTCCGTCAGTGCCGTCACGGCAGTCTGCGGGCTCCGTGGAAGCCGCCAGTTGGCCGGATCTCGTCCGGGGCTCGCCATCCGGGCTACTGAATCCGATCCGGAAGCGTAGCGTGAAATGATCGTGGCTGCCCGATGGCCGGGCACGGCACTCCGCGGTGCCTCCGCCCCGCCCCTCCCGGACTCGACCGTGCCGGGTCCCCCCTTCCCGGTCCGTGCCCGTCAACCCGGAGGATCGCTTCCGCCCGGGGCGGAGGACCCGTCCGGCGGCAGTCGGCGTCCCGCGGTGAGGAGCGAAGCATGAGCCTGCAATTCGGCCTCGGTCTCGGTCAGGACCAGGACGTGCACAGCGTCGCGCGCTACGCGCAGCTCGCCGAAGCGCTCGGCTACCACCACGTCACCATGATCGACATGGGCACCCTCTCCCAGGAGGTGCACGTCATGATGACGCTGGCCGCGGCGGCGACCGAGCGTATCCAGGTCGGACACGGCGTGACCAACCCCGCGACCTACCACCCGGGGGCGATCGCGAACGCCGTGGCATCGCTCCGCGAGCTCGCAGGCGACCGCGCCTTCGTCGGGATCGGGGCGGGAGGTCCCTACGGGCAGTACCTCACCCGGGGGGTCCGGATGCGCGAGCTGCGCGAGGCGATCCGCTTCATCAACGAGTACTCCGCGGGCGGGGAGGGCGAGTGGCAGGGCAGCTCCTGGCACAGCGAGTGGATCCGCCGTTCCCGCTATCGCGGCCGGCCGGTGCCGATGTGGGTGGCGGTGGCGGGTCCGCGGACCTGCCGCATCGCGGGGGAGCTCGGCCATGCCGTGTTCAGCATCGGGATGGACCCGGTGCTGCAACAGTGGCGCATGGACCAGATCGCGCGTGGGGCCGAGGCGGCCGGGCGCGACCCCGCGGAGGTGGACGTGTGGGTCCGTACCCAGTGCTATCTCGCCGACTCGAAGGCCGCGGTCCGGCGCGAGATGGCGCCCTACGCGGCCACCGCGGCTTGGGAGCTCCACCAGATCCTGAGGCAGGACAACCCGGAGGTCGCGGACCTGAGAGCCCGGCTCGACCGGGCGCATCCCGGCATCCGGGACGAGTTCCGGCAGATCCACGAGCACTGGGACCCTTACTGGACCGAGCGCATCGGCGGGCCGCAGACCGAGGTCACCACCCCGCGCGTGATCGACTTCTTCCTCGCATCCGGCTCCGCCGAAGAGGTGTCCGTGCAGTGCGAGGCGCTCCGGCCCCTCGGGGTTCGCGGCATCTCCTCGGTGCTCTTCTCGATCCGGGAAGCCCCCGGGATGATGCGCCGCATGGCGGCGGAGCTGATGCCGCTCCTGTAGGCGCGAGGCGTCGCATCCGGGTTCGGTGGGCGCACATGGATTCGCGCCCCCGATCGGGGTCGAGGGCAGACTTGCGCGGGAATGACGGCTACAGGATGGATTCCCGCTTCCGCGGGAATCCATTGCTTTTCCGGGACGCAGGGTTCGTCGACCGATCACGGACGCACGGCTCCTCCGCAGGCTCGGCCGGCGGCGGGGCCGGCGGGCATGGTGCGACGGGTGGCGGGCGGGGCCGCTCAGGCGCCCCGGCCCAGCTTGCGCAGGGCGAGGCCGGCCGCGAGATACATCACGATGTAGACGATCAGGCGGTAGATGACCGCGGAGCCCGGCGGGATGCAGATGAAGCTCATGCCGGTCAGCCCCCGCCGGCCGATCTCGTGGGCGATGCGGATGGTCTCGTAGTCGCTCATGCCCATCGGTTCGGCGAGCTCGCCGAGGATGTCGCCGGGCGCGGGCCCGGCGCCCCCGATGCAGTCCATGTCGAAATGGACGTACACGCCCTCGGTGCCGTCCCAGGCGCGATCGAGCTCCGCCACCAGCCCGTCGATGCCGAGGCTCGTGCGCAGCTCCCAAGCGCTGATGAAGCGGGCGCCTTCGCGCAGGTAGCGCCGCACGATGCCCTTGTCCTCGAGCATGCCGCGCTCGCCGATCTCGACGAGGTGGCGCGGGTGCATGTTGTCGAGGAACTCGTACATCTTGTGCTTCCACGAGGAGGAGCCGGCGATGCGCGGGTCTCCGGTGAGGTAGTCGAGCTCGGCCGCGTCCCAGTGGGTGTCGAGGCTGACGCAGCCGAGCGGGCCGCCGGCGTGCTCCGCGCAGGGCTTGGCGATCGCGAAGCTCCCGCAGGGGCTGTTCTGACCGATCACCACCGGCACCGCGCCGGCGCGCAGCGCGTCGTTGACCTTGCTCTCGACCGCCGCCTGGGCGGCGAGCACGTTCTCGGGGCTCTGGTCGTGCATCACCGATTCCGGGATGTCGGCGTCGCCGTAGTCGACCATGCGCAGGTGCTCGAAGACGTCGAGGTCGAAGTCCTGGATGTAGCCCGAAGGGTAGCGCGCCGACTGTTGGCGCACCCGCTTCGGCGCCGCGATCCAGTCCTCCATCGGCACCCCGGCGTAGTAGCCGCCGGAGGCGGCGACATAGGGGGCGCCGATGATCACCACGTCCGCCCCTTCGAGGTCCCCGGGCTCTCTCGCGATGTCGCGCGACATGAAGGAGGGCGTCTCCGGTGCGAGCAGGAGCCACTCGCGCCGGGCCGCGAAGCTGGTGGTGGTGAACTCTTCCCAGGTCGGGTAGTCGGATGCAGCCATGGGGTGGGCTCCTAATGCAGCAGCACGTTCGTGTCGGCGGTGATCTTCACGTCTCCGCCGCCCATCCCGAAGCAGTGGCTTCGTTCGATTCTTCGATGGTGAGACGTGGCGCCCGCGGTCTCTCGAGCATGCCGAAGACACTCGCCACCGATCTCCCCTGCCTTGCCCTCACTGTGCATCCGCCCCTTCGCCAACAGGTCTGCATCGAGCTCGTCCCCGGGCCGTACTCCGAGATGGGTGAGCACCTCCCTTCGCAACGTTATCTGCCCTTTGGCGGTGACGGTGAGCGTGATGGACATGAATCCGAACCCTCTGCGCACCCCGTCAAACCTAAGGTATTGCTGCCTTTGACTCAATCAGCCCCCTCCCCCCGCAGCAATTCTCATTTTGCTCGTCGGGTCCCGCGGCAGGTCGGCACGACCGTTGATCTGCCCCGGATCGAGTCGCAAGGAGAAGACGGCTTGCGGCTCAGGGTGAAG
>CAYFYD010000201.1:0-7354 GCA_964347195.1 uncultured Ectothiorhodospiraceae bacterium | reverse complement strand
CGTCGTCAACCGAAGAAAGAGCTTCTGCATCGAGGAGCTACGCTGTCCGGCGGCGGTCGAGGACGCCCGCGAACTGATCTGCCCTGCCCCTCTTCCCCGGTCTCGGGACTCTTTGCCGAGAGACCCGAAGGCCCGCGGGACGAGCTCGCGAGCGGGAGGAAGGCGCCCATGGCCGAGAGCCGATCCGTCGACCGCACTCGGAACATGATGCCGGTGCTCGCCATCGGCGCCCATGGCGTCGACCGGACAGGGGCTTGGCCCCGGTTTCTCACCGATCTCCTGCTGCGGAGGTCGAGACGCCGCGCCGGGCCTGCGGCGCGGCATAAGCCATGAGGAAGCAGGCGCTCGCGAGCTTTCGCGTATCGTCGAAGACCGGCGGGCGCTCGCGGACCCATCGGCACTGCGCGCCCGGGGTCTCCAGGATCGCCGCCTCCAGGCTCGCCCGCGCCTCCTCGACCTGCCCGCGCAGTCGCGCGCGGAGGTTCTCCGCGTAGGTCTCGTGGTGCCGGCTCGCCATGCGCAGGTGGAAGAGCGAGCTCCGGGCGCGCGGCGCCGGCCGGACCCGCTCGACCCAGGCGGGCACTTCGCGCCACAGGGACCTCGCGCGCTGCCGGCGGCGCTCCGCGACCCGGGTCCGACCGCGGTGGCGCGCGGCGGCGGCGGCATTGGCGAGCGCGCAGGCGAAGCGCGGGTCGTCGCGCGCGAGGATGAGCCAGCCGAGCCGGTAGGCGAGTATCCAGTACGCGGCGGCGGAGTCGAGGTCGCCGGCGAGCTGGGCGGCCTTGGCCCGGGTCTGGAAGCACTCCCACCAGAGATCGGCGCGCCTCCAGCCCGCGGCCCGGGCGGCGGCATCCCGTTCTCCGCTACCCGCCAAGATAGGCGCGCCGGACGTGCTCGTTGCCGTGCAGCTCGTCCGCCACCCCCGCGAGCGCGATGGACCCGGTCTCCAGCACGTAGGCGTAGTCGGCGAGCCCCAGCGCCATCTCCGCGTTCTGCTCGACCAGCAACACCGGAACCCCGGTGCGGCTGAACTCCTGGATGATGCGGGCGATCTCCTCGACGATCACCGGAGCCAGCCCCATCGAGGGCTCGTCGAGCAACAGGATCCGGGGGCGCAGCATCAAGGCGCGCCCGATCGCCAGCATCTGCTGCTCGCCCCCGGACAGGGTGCGTGCATACTGCCGGCGGCGCTCCGCGAGCCGGGGAAAGCGCGAGTACACGTCTTCGAGATCACGACGGACGCCGGATGCGTCCCGGCGCAGAAAAGCGCCGGTGTTCAAGTTCTCCGCCACCGTCAACTCCAGGAATACCCGCCGCCCCTCCGGCACGTGCCCGATCCCGCGGGCGGCGATGCGGTCCGGCGGGAGCCCGGCGATCTGCTCGCCGTCAAACTCGATCTCGCCCTCCGCAAGCGGCACCAGGCCCGAGATCGCGCGCAACATAGTGGTCTTGCCGGCGCCGTTCGCACCGATGATGGTCACGATTCCGCCCGCGGGCACCTGGATGTTGATCCGGTGGAGCGCGGGCACCGTCTGGTAGGAAACGGTCGCCTCCCGCATCTCAAGCAGCACGGTGGGAGCTCCCGAGATATGCCTCGACCACTTCGGGGTCGTTGCGAATCTGCGCCGGGGTGCCCTCGGCGAGGAAACGGCCGAAGTTCATCACGGTTATCGTGTCGCAGAGCCCCATCACCGCCTGCATGTCGTGCTCGACCAGCAGGATGGTGATGCCACGGTCCCGCAGCGTCGCCACCAAGCGCATCATCCGCCGGGTCTCCTCCGGGTTCATGCCCGCGAAGGGCTCGTCGAGCAGCATCATGTCGGGCTCGGCGGCGAGCGCCACCGCCATGCCGAGCGCACGCTGCGCGCCGTAGGGGAGCTCCGCGGCCAGTGCATCGCGATAGGGATCGAGGCCGAAGAACGCGAGGATCTCGCCGGTCCGTTCCCGGTCCTCTGCCGTGCTCCACCGCCCGCCTCGCAGCAGATCGCCGAGCAGGTCGGGAGGACGGCGGAGGTGGCGGCCGACGAGCACGTTGTCGAGAACCCCCATCTCCAGAAAGAGGGTGGAGTGCTGGAAGGTGCGCACCAGCCCCTCCCCCGCCACGCGATGCATGGAGAGTCCGGTAATCTCCTTCTCACGATAGACGATGCGCCCGGAATTGGGGGCGAGGAAGCCGCTGATCACGTCGAAGGTCGTCGTCTTGCCCGCTCCGTTGGGACCGATCAGGCCGCGGATCTCGCCCGGTCGAACCGACAGATTGAGGCCATCGACCGCGACGAGGCCGCCGAAGCGTTTGACGAGACCTTCGATTCGGAGGATTTCCATTGCGCTTCCGGAGAGAAAGCGGGGTTCCGGCACCGCCTCAAGCGCCGCGGGAGCCGAAACGCCCCATGCCCGCACGTGCGAGGCGCGGGACCACGCTCTCGATCCCCCGGGGCAGAAACAGCACGAAGGCGATCAGGATCGCGCCGTAGACCAGCGGCCGGGCCTGCTCGAGGCCGAGCTTGCGCAGCACCACTTCGTTCAGGACCGTGAGCATCACCACGCCCAGGATCGGACCGTAGAAGGTGGCGGTGCCGCCGACGATCGCCCAAGTGAGAACGTACACCATCTCCTCGACGTTGAAGCGGGTCGGATTGATCGTCCCGACGTAGTGCGCGAACAGCGCGCCGGAGAGCCCCGCGAACGTGGAGGCGACGACGAGGGCGAGGGTGCGGTAGCGGCGCGTGTTCACGCCAACGGAAGCGGCGAGGCTATCGCGCCAGTGGACGGCGTGAAAGATGAGGCCGATCCGCGAGCGCTCGATCCTCCACATGAACCACAGCGACGCGGTGACCACGATGAGACAGAAGTAATAGTAGGGCACCGGGTTGAAGAAATCGATCTGGACCGCGCCGAGCTCGATGTCGGGAAGCTCGGGGATGCGCTTGAGACCCTTGGAGCCCCCGAAAGGGTCGCGAAACCGCTTCCAGAGCAGACGGATGACCTCGCCCGCGGCGAACGAGCCGATGAGGAAGTAGAACCCCTTCATCCGGAACAGGGGAAAGCTGAGCAGCCAGGCGATGACCCCGGCCGCAAGGGCGCCGCCCAGCATCGCCAAGGGGACGGGGACTCCCAGCCGCTTGACCGCGAGCGCGCTCGCGTAGGCCCCCACACCCATCATCACCACGTGCCCGAGCGACCACTCGCCGGTCAGGGTGAGGAAACGATAGCTCATCACCAGCAGGACGTTGATGATGAGAAAGACCAGAATCTCCTGCTGGGAGAAGCTCACCACGTGGGGAACCCCCACCAGTACGACGGCGAGGAGCGCTACCCCGGCCACGCGCAGCGTGCGCGCATCAGACACGATCGCGGCTCCCGAAGATACCGGTCGGTCGAACGATGAGCACCGCGAGCATGAGGAGCAGCCCGACGACGTCGGCGATCACCCCGTCCACGAACGTGGTGACGAAGGTATGGACGAAGGCGTACACGAGCGCCGCGAGGACCGCGCCTTCCAGACTGCCTACCCCCCCTACGATGATGACGATGAACGCGGCGACGATGACCGAGTGCCCCATGTAGGGAAAGGTGCGCACCAGGGGGGCGGTGAGCGCGCCGGCAACCCCGGCGAGCGCGGCGCCGATCGCCACCGCAACGCGCGACGCCTGCCCCATGGATATGCCCTGCAGCGCCGCCGCCTCGGGGTCCTGGGCACTGGCCCGCAGCGCCCAGCCCCAGCGGGTGCGGCGCAGAAAGAGCCAGAGCGCGCCGAGCAGCAGCACCGACGCGATGATCACGTTCAGCCGCTGAACGGGAATGCCCACGCCTTCACCGACGGTCAGGACCGCCTGAGAGGGCGGCGGGATGTGCTCCATGCGCACGCCGAACCCGAGGGTCGCGAGCGCCTGAAGGATCAGCAGGAGTCCGATGGAAACGACGAGACCGCCGAGGGGGTTGTCGCGCATCGGACGGAACAGGGTGCGCTCGGTGACGATGCCGACGAGACCGACGAAGACCAAGCCCGCCGCGACCGCGAACAGGAAGGGAAGCTCCAGGTCTGCGTACAGGGCGACGACGCAGTACGCGCCCAACATGTAGAACTCGCCGTGGGCGAAGTTGATGATCCCCATGACCCCGAAGATCAGCACCAGCCCCACCGCGACCAGCGCCAGATAGCTCGCCGCGTAGGTCGCGTTGACAATCGTCTGGAGCAGCAGCTCCGTTATGGCGAGATCTCCTGTCCTGCGTCCCGAACGCGGGGCACCTCAGACACCCTCCTTCACGCCGGCATCGGGCTCTCGGCCCCCGGCGCCGCGTTGCGCCGCCGGGGGCTTTTCCGTCCGGGAGAGCCGGTGCGCGGGCTCAGCCGCGCTGGTAGTGCATCTGCCCGAGAGCCTCCATGTGCTTGACCAGGAGATCCCCGTGCCGACTCCACCATTCGGGGATGTTTCCGAACTCCTTGATCACCGCCTTGCCGTTCTCGATCACCACGACCGGCCAGTTGCCGACGAGGGCGTTGTCGATCCCGAAGAGCTCGGTGCCCCACCAGTCGGCTTCGCCGAACGCATGCAATCCCTTGCCGCCGGCCTTCATCGCGGCGAGCACCGCATCCGGCTCGGCCGAGCCGGCCTTCTCGGCCGCCGCCATCCACAGATCCATGATGGAGGCGTACTCCCACGACACCGCGCCCCACTCCCCCGGATGGCGTGCATTGTACTCGTCGAAGAAGCGGTTCGGGTTACGGAAGTTCACCCCTTGGGCCTCGAGCGCCGGGTCGTCGAAATCGGGGAACTGGAAGACCAGCCCTTCGGCGAATTCGAGCGAGGTCCGTTCGATGATCTTGTCGTAGAAGTCCGCGGTACAGGAGATGATCTGCCCCTCGAAACGCTGTAGATACAACTGCTCGCAGATCGGATGCACATAGTCGGTGTACGCGGTGTCGAGGCACACGATATCCGGCTTCGAGGAGAGCATCCAGGTAACGACCGGTGCGAAGTCGGTGGTCGCAGGGTCGAAGAGAAGCGGATCGTCCAGGGCCTCGATACCGGCCGCCTCGAACGCGGCCAGATAGGTCGCGACCGAGGGGATGCCCAGCGCATCGTCCTGCGCACAGATCACGTAGCTCTCGAGCTCCGGGCGGTTGCGCGCGAGCCAGTCTACGCCGGTGACGTTGTATATCGGGTGGACCTCGGCCGGTGCGAGCAGCGTCGTCGTCTCCGGGGAGAGGTCCGACGGCAGCAGGGTGGAGAACAGCATGCCGGTGTTCTCGGCCACCGGCTGCACCCCCGGCCACGTGTCGCCCCCGAGCATCATGATGAACTTGACGCCGTCCTCGCGGATCAGCTTGGTCGCACCGGCGCGTGCCTTGGCGGGGTCGTACTCGTTGTCGTAGGCGACGAGCTCCAACTGGTGCGCCTCGCCGTCGATGTTCACCCCGCCGGCCGCGTTCACCCATTCCACCCAGATCCGGCAGCCATCCAGGCCAGGCTTTCCCCAGGCCGCAACGTCGCCCGTCAGAGGCGCGAGAAAGCCGATCCTGATCACTTTGTCCGCGCCGAACACGCGCCGCGGAATCACGCTCGCCGCAGCGAGGGCCCCGGTTGCGGCGGTGGCCGCACTCAACAGACTGCGCCGGCTCAGGCGCTCGGAAAGCAACTTGCGCATGACGACATCCTCCTTCCGAATGTTCCCCAATGTGTTTTTTTTCGCCCCGATCGGCGCCACGGTACGCGAGCGATGACAATCGCGGATTGCACAGCACGCTCGGTGATCGAACCTACCGGGAAAGACTGGCCCCCGCAAGTGCGCAGGGCACGGGCACCAAGGCCATTTCATGCCGGCGCGGACGGCGTTGGTGACCCCCCGGTGCGCCCTCATTCGCCCTGCTCACCCCTCGCTTGCAGGCATTGCGCGTCGCCGAGCGCCCCGAATCGTCCATTGGCGCCCTCCCGCCGGTCCCGAGGCACGGGTCGAGACGCAGCATGAAATGACCGCGGCACGGGCACGAGTGGCGGGCCAGGATCGGGACGATCGCCGATACGGCCATCTTCGACCCGGATCGACGAAGATTCGCGACGGCGCCCCGCCAGACATCGAGGAGAGCTTCGATTGGAGCATCGAGCCGGGGCGACGGCGAAGCCCATCCCGCGAGCCGCTGACGGGACCAGACCTGTGCCCCCGGCATGCCGTCGCCCACCGCTACATGGCGGTCAGGCCGCCGTCGACGGGCAGCGCCACGCCGGTGATGTAGGAGGAGTCGTCGCTGGCGAGAAAGAGTGCGGCCGAGGCGATCTCTTCGGGCTCGGCCATACGGTCCATCGGGATCCGTGCCAGGACCCGGCGCAGGGTGGCTTCCGGGTCCGGCGATTGCGCGACGAAGCGCCGGTTCATCTCGGTGTTCACCTCGCTGGGACAGAGGCAGTTCACGCGGATGTTCCGCTGCGCGTAGTCGACGGCCACCTGCCGGGTCAGCATGACCACCGCCCCCTTTGCCGCCGCATAGGGGGCCTGCCGGGGCGAAGCGACGAGACCGAGCATCGAAGCGGAGTTGACGATCGAGCCGCCGCCGGTCTTCAGCATCTCCGGGATGGCGTGGCGGCAGCCGAGCATCACCCCCTTGAGGTTGACGTCGAGGCTCCGCCGCCACACCGCGTCCGTGATCTCCACGACCGACGCGGCGAAGTTCACGCCGGCATTGTTGAACAGCACGTCGACCCGCCCGTAGGCCTCGACGGCGGTGCGTATCATGTGCTCGACTTGGTCCGACTCCGCGACGTCGACCCGGACGAAGGTGGCCTCCCCGCCCTCGCGCCCGATTTGCGCAACCGTTTCCTCGCCCGCTCCGGACTCGAGGTCCGCGACCACCACCGCTGCACCCTCGCGGGCGAAGCGCCGCGCCGATGCCCGCCCGATCCCGGCCCCGGCTCCGGTGATGACGGTGACCTTGCCTTCGAGCTTCCTCATGCCTGCTCCCTTGCGCTCTGTGCGCTGCACCGCCCCGGAGCGCCCAATCTACGGGGCTCGCGACCGGAAAGCGCGGGATCTTCCCGGGCGCGGCTGAACACGTCCCCGGGCCCGTTCAGATGTGGATGCGCTCGCACTCCCTGGCGGTGAGGTACTCGCGACCGCGCGCGTCAACGAGCGAGAAGTCGCTCTCGGGCCTCGACTAGCCCAGCACCCGCCAGAGAATCGTCATGGAGAAGGCGAGGTTGAAGCCGAGCATCCACTTGACCAGCAGGAGGTCCGCCTTCGTGGCCAAGTGCACGGTGAGCTCCTCGCCGAGCGCGGCGGCCACGCCCTCGGCCTGCTCATCCGGAAGGCCAGGGCTCTTCAAAAGTCGGCTTGACGGCTTCAGACTCCGAGCTTCGGG